>CAZPVB010000010.1:0-45387 GCA_964589855.1 uncultured Bacteroidales bacterium | reverse complement strand
AATCATTGGTAATCACACGGTCCGTTTCAATTGATTTACAAATCCGGTCAATAAAAACCATGGGTACTTCATTGTCTATTACCGGCTGAAAATGACTGTATTGAGTAGTGTTTTTACTGATGCATACCAGCATGCCGTCTACGCGATGATCCAGCAAGGCCTGTACATTGATCTCTTCTCTATGATAGTCTTCATTGGATTGGCATATCATGACCCTGTACCCCTTGTTGTAAGCAATGTCTTCAATACCACTGATTATGGATGAAAAAAAGTGATGGATAATTTCAGGAATAACAATTCCAATGGTTTTGGATTTCTGTTGTTTCAGACTCAGCGCCAGTGCATTGGGTCGGTAGTTTACTTTCAGGGCAAATTCCTTGATTTTGTTGCGGGTAGCTTCGCTTATATCAGGATGGTCTTTTAATGCTCTTGAAACAGTTGATGCGGAAACACCGAGTGCTTTGGCAATGTCATTGATGGAGGCGAGGTTTGTTTTCATGATTTGTGGAAGTTTACTTATCAGTATTTAGAAAAATTAATTCATAATTAATAAGTTTAAAATTGTGGTTATAAGTAAATACAACTGTTAAAATAATGAAAATGTTTTGTTGAAGTAAAATTTATTTTTTAAAACAATTGAATAATGTTAAATGTAGCATAAAATTAAAAAAAACCATTGGATTAAAATGTTCAAAAATGAATAAAATCAGGTAAATAATAAGAAACTTCAATGATTGATTATACCCATGCATGTATTTAGAAACACAACCGCGCAATTGATTGCGCAGTTTTCTTCGCAAACGATTGCAGAATAAGTATTAACAAATAATTGATTTTCAGAGCACAAAAAGGATATTTTGCTGTGTTATTTTTTATAATTTTGTGCATAAGATTTTCTTCATAAAATCTTGATTTAAATTTCACATTCAAAGATCAGTGATTTTAAACCTGATCAAATATCATGGACAGCTTTTTAAAGATTGTTGAAAGCGGGATAAATTTTTAAACAAAATTTGTCATGGTATGTTCGTATCTCAAAGTCAGATTTATTGTTTTGTTAACATGAGATGTTTTAGGAATAAAACAGGGATGGTCAAAGGTATTACCAATCCCTTATTCATTATATATTTCAAATGCTAATTACTAACTTTCAATTAATTACTAACCCTTAAATTACACAAAATGCAGATAAAGAAAACAGGAATTACTATTTTCATTTTCCTTATGGGAATGTTCATGGTACATGCCCAGACAGGCCAGGTTACAGGTACTGTTTTTGATGCCGCAACAGGAGAAACACTGCCTGGGGCAAGTATTGTTGTTCAGGGAAGTGCCACCGGTGGAACAACTGATATGGATGGTTCCTTCAGCATCACAGTCCCTGCCGGTGAAATTGTACTTGTTGCCAGTTTTGTTGGTTATGAACCAACCACTACCGAAGTAACTGTTCCAGCAGGTGAAACAGTTGAAGTTGACTTTCAGCTTTATACTGATATTCAAACCTTACAGGAATTTATTGTGATTGGTTATGGTGTCACCAAAAAAGAAGATGCTACAGGATCTATATCGGTGATCGGCGAAGAAGATTTTAACCGGGGTAACATTACAACCCCCAGTGAATTGATTACCGGTAAGATATCAGGTGTTCAGGTAACCTCAGGTGGTGGTGCTCCCGGAGCAGGCGAAACCATCCGTATCAGAGGTGGTTCATCTCTTTCAGCGAGTAATGATCCCTTGATCGTTATTGATGGTGTACCCGTGGAATCTTCTGGTATTAGTGGTATGAGAAGTGCATTGAGTATGGTTAATCCTAATGACATTGAGGATTTCACGGTTTTGAAAGATGCTTCTGCCACTGCTATTTATGGATCGAGGGCATCTAATGGTGTAATCATTATTACCACCAAAAAAGGTGAATTGGGAGCAAAACCCCGTTTTGCCTATTCTGGAACCTATTCATTGGGTACCAACGCCAAAACGCTTGATGTTTTGGAAACAGAGCGTTACAGAGAAGTTATCAATGAGCGCTATGGCGACAGAGAAGATGTTACAGATCTTTTGGGAAGTGCCTCTACCAATTGGCAGGATCAGATTTTTCAGAATGCTATTGGTCATGATCACAACTTAAGTGCAACAGGCGCTTACCAAAATCTTCCTTACCGTGTAGCACTGGGTTATTCCTCACAGGATGGTGTGCTTAAAACGGATAATATGAGCAGAACATCCCTTTCTGTGGGTTTAAATCCATCATTGCTGGATGATGATTTGAAAATTAATCTGAATTTAAGAGGCGTTAATGTTACCAATCAATTTGCAGATAATGGTGCTATAGGAGCAGCAGTTGCGTTTGATCCAACCCAACCTGTTACAACAGACAGTGATGATTTTGGTGGTTATTTTGCATGGATCAATGAAGAGAGTGGATTGCCAAAACCCGTTGCTACTTCAAACCCAGTAGCATTGCTTGAATTGCGCGATGATAATTCAACAGTGAATCGTTTTATCGGTAATGTTGAATTTGATTACCAACTTCCATTTCTAAGTGGTTTAAGTGCAAATTTAAATTTAGGTTATGATTATTCTGTTAGTGATGGTGAAATCAATGTTCCTGATTATGCTGCTTTCTCCTTTGTGAGAGGGGGACAAATCAGAACTTATGATCAGGAAAAAAGAAACGAATTGATCGATTTCTACCTGAATTATAATACAGAAATACCAGCTTTACAAAGTACTATTAATTTGATGGGGGGGTATTCATGGCAGCATTTTTATGATACAGGATCTGCTTTTGATACGAATATTCCCAATAGCGTTGGATTCCAGGCTGGATTATCTGACAGTCTGCGTGTTTTTGAAGATACTGACTATGAAACTGAATATTATCTTGTTTCTCTTTTTAGTCGTTTGGAATACAACCTTATGGAAAAATACATCCTTACGTTAACCCTAAGAAATGATGGAACCTCAAGATTTGTGGGCGATAATCAGTTTGGATTGTTTCCATCAGCCGCTTTTGCATGGAGGATTGACCAGGAAGATTTTCTTCAGAATGTTAATGCCATCTCCCAGATGAAATTGCGTCTTGGTTATGGAGTAACAGGACAACAAAATATCGGGCAAGGCAATTATCCTGCATTGTCAAGATATACCTTGAACCGTCAGGGTGCATTTTATACTTTGGGTAATGATACAATCCGAACACTTCGCCCGGAAGGATATGATGAAAACCTGAAATGGGAAGAAACCACAACTTATAACATTGGTCTTGATTTTGGTTTTGCCAACGACAGATTTACCGGTAGTATTGATCTTTATCAAAGAGAAACAAATGACCTGATCAATTTCATTCCTGTTCCTGTTGGTTCCAACCTTACAAATGCATTATTAACCAATATTGGTAACCTCGAAAACAGAGGTATTGAAGTAGGTTTGAATTCAAGAATTTTAACTACTCCGGATTATGTATGGGCACTTGGTTTGAATGGAACTTATTCTGAAACTGAAATAACAAAACTTACCCAAAGTGAAGACCCCTCTTATCTTGGTGTATCTACCGGCGGTATTTCAGGTGGGACAGGAAACAACATTCAAATGCATAGTGTTGGTAAACAACCCAACTCCTTTTTTGTATTTGAGCAGGTATATGACCAGGATGGTAATCCTATTGAAGGTCTTTATGTGGACAGGAATGGCGACGGGCAGATCACCGATGATGACCGTTACCATTACAAGAGTCCTTTTGCTGATTTTGTTTTCGGAATCAATTCATCTTTCGAATACAAAGATTTTGGTTTCTCATTCAATGGTCGTTTGAGCCTGGGTAATTATATGTATAATAATGTTAGTTCTATGAATGGCGAATTAAGTCGTTTATATCGTTCTGAAGGTCCTTATTTGAGTAATATAACTACTGATGCTTTTGATGTAAACTTCAATAATGCTCGTTATATCTCCGACTATTATGTGCAGGATGCTTCATTCTTTAAAATGGATAATATCAGTGTGTATTATAATTTTGCGAACCTTTTTGCAGGCAGTAATTTACAGGTTTCGTTTACAGTCCAAAATGCTTTTGTGATTACAGAGTATGAAGGTCTTGATCCTGAGATTGCTTTTGGTATAGACAATAATTTTTATCCACGTCCCAGAAATTTCGTATTGGGTGTAAATCTTCAATTGTAACAATCATTCAAAAAATATATAACTATGAAAAAGATTTTGTATTTAGTTTTTTCCTTATTGCTATTCCCTTTGTTAATGACATCATGTTTTGATGATCTGGATGTGACACCATTGGATGATGAGGAAATAACCTCAGCAACTGTATATGACAACCCGGAAGCCTACCGGCAGGTTTTGGCTAAATTATATGCCGGACTTGCAGTTTCAGGGCAGCAAGGTCCTGCAGGAAATGCCGATATTTCAGGTATTGACGAAGGTTTTGGTCAGTATATCCGTGGATATTTCAATCATCAGGTGCTTTCTACAGATGAAGCAGTGATTGGTTGGGATGACCAAACCATTAAAGATTTTATTTACCATTCCTGGGGATCAAGTGATGTTTTCATTACCGCCATGTACTCGCGCGTATTTTATCAAATTTCGTTGGCTAATGAATATTTGCGTCAAACATCCTCTGGTAGACTTGATGAAAGAGGTGTTGACGACAACCTTCGTGCTGAAATTCAAATATACAGGGCGGAAGCAAGATTCCTCAGAGCATTGAGTTACTGGCATGCTTTAGACTTGTTTGGTGGTGGAGTACCTTTTATCACAGAGGAAAATCCCATTGGAAGTTATGTTC
Source organism: uncultured Bacteroidales bacterium (assembly GCA_964589855.1). Taxonomy (GTDB): domain Bacteria; phylum Bacteroidota; class Bacteroidia; order Bacteroidales; family UBA7960; genus SKVR01. The sequence goes on along the minus strand of CAZPVB010000010.1, from coordinate 40,583 downwards.
CTGAACCCATTTCATCCAATGATCTATTTGAATTCATTGAACAGGAATTACTTGCTATTGAAAATGAATTGGTAAATCCTCCACACAATGAATACGGGCGTGCTGATAAAGCCGCCGCCTGGACCCTGCTGGCGAAACTTTACCTCAATGCTGAAATTTATATTGGAGAACCGCATTATGCTGAATCCCTTCAATATTCCGAGCAGGTTATCAATGCAGGTTATACGCTTCACGATAATTATGCTGAACTTTTTATGGCAGATAACAATCCTGTTCAAAACCCTGATATCAACGAAGTTATTTTTGCGGTTAGATACGATGGTATCAATACTCAAACTTTTGGAGGTACCAACTTTATTATTCATGCCCAGGTAGGTGGTGATATGAGTGCTGCCAACTATGGCGTTGATGGTGGTTGGGGTGGTTTAAGAACTACTCCGGAACTGGTTAATTTGTTTCTGGATGACGATAACCGGGCCATGTTCTTTTCAGAGGGGCAAAGCCTTGAAATTGACAATTTGAGTGATTTTACCAACGGTTATGCTGTTGTGAAGTTTACCAATCTGAGAAGTGATGGTAGCAATGGGTCAAACCTTGAATTTACAGATACCGATTTCCCCATTTTTCGTTTAGCAGATGTGTATCTGATGTACGCTGAAGCACACTTAAGAGGAGGTGGTGGCGACCGGGCAACCGCTGTTGGGTATTTTAATGCCATCAGAGAAAGAGCTTTTGGTGATGATTCTGTAAATGTAACCGATATTGATCTCGATGGTATTCTTGATGAAAGAGCACGTGAATTGTATTGGGAGGGGCATCGCAGAACCGATCTTATCAGATTCGAAGCCTTTACGGGTGGTAATTATTTGTGGTCGTGGAAAAATAATGTGAAAGAAGGCGGTGCTACCGATGCTAAGTACAACAGGTTTCCAATCCCACAGGCTGATCTTACTGCAAATCCTAATTTGGAACCCACCCCAGGTTATTAATGCTAAAAACTAAAAATTTTTAAATTTTAAAACTATGAAAAAAATAATTTCAATCATAACAGTTTTTGTAGGAATCATCCTGGTAATTACCTCATGTGAAGATGAAAGAGAAAATCCTGTATTGGATATATCTCAGATTCAGGCACCTGTAATCCAGGGACCTACCGGTGGTGACTATGTGTTGCTGCAGGAAAACGCCGAAAATCAATTGTTTACAATAGAGTGGGAGGAGGCTGACTATGTCATGGATAGTATTATTGAGCCATCTTACGCTGTGGAAATAGATGTAGCTGGCAATGACTTTCAATCTCCTGCAACACTTTCTACAACTGCAGAAACCTCTGCGGATGTTACAGTAAACCGGATGAATGATATCTCCGGAGTTCTCGGATTGCCTGTTGAGGTATCTGCTGATCTTGAAATGCGCGTTCGCTCATTTTATTCCGACGCCTCTGAAATGTTAACAGTTACCTCTGATCCTGTTAGTATAAGTGTTACTCCTTTTGAATTTAAGGCACCTCCTATATATATCTTAGGAGATGGTACCGAAGCCGGATGGGATAATACCCTTGCCCTGGAAATGGAAAATGTGGAAGATGCAACCTATGCAATAGTTACCACGCTTGGCGAATCTGGTAACTTTATGAAGTTTATTTCGGTCCTTGGTCAATGGGCACCACAATGGGGTACTGAAGGTGACCAGACAATTGAAGATGGAGGCGTTTCTGGTGTATTGGTTTACCGCCCAACTGAAGCTGAACCTGATCCCGATGCTATTGATACGCCTGAAACACCCGGCGAGTACAGGGTTGTTGCAGATACAACCGGACTTACTTATTCTGCAGAGCCAGTAACCTCTGCATTATCGGTAATAGGTGATGCAGTTTCTGCAGGATGGAACCCATCAGAAGCAATTGAAATGGAAAAAACAGATGCTGGTAAATTTAAAATGGTTATTGCTCTTGATGGATCCGAAAGCAGAGCTATCCAGTTTGTTGATGATCAAAATAATATCTGGGGATCATCTTATCCCTTTGTAAGTGCCAGTAAAACATTGGTAAAAACTTTTGCCGGCAAACAATCTGAGAAGGTGGTGAATTTACCCGCAAAGCAAGGTACATATATCATTGAAGTAAACCTTGCAACAAATCGTTTCCTTATCAGAGAGCAAAAATAGAACTTTGCTTGCTGGATTATGATTATACATTTATAAAAGGATCACCGATTTGGTGGTCCTTTTTTTGTCACGGGGAGTTCCCATATCCAATTCTTCAAATTTCATTTATCTGCTCAGGATTTCCTTTTTTATCAACACAATCCTGCATAATCTCTTTTTTACCACGTTAAACAACCTCAAATTTTCTATACCTTCTTCAACCTTCCTAAACCTCTATTATTCTGTATCCACCCATCCAAACCTTCATTTTTATTCAAAAAAAGGAGTGTAATTTTAAAAGATTAAATGTTAAATTCTACTATTGCTAACTAATTGATAATCTGTAAATACTTCGAGGGTCTTCGTCCGCTCAAAGGGTTTTCAGACCCGGTTCAAGAGATCATTGCAAAAAAAACGGGTACAAAAAAAACAGCGCAACACATACGCTGTTTTTTGATTATTAAAATAAGAAATCCTGAAATTCAGGGTACAGAAGTTTCTTTATTTGCTTTCGCTATTTGTTTTTGAGGGTTTACCCCACATCATGAAAACCAGTTCAGCGATATCAGTATTTTGTAAAAACTTACCGTAAACCGGGTCATTTTCGCCTGCCATCACTTCGAACATCTCTGCTCCTGAGCCTTTGGCATAAAAAGGTACCAGCACGTTTGTATGCCCTCCATGTTGCCATGCCATACCGGGTAAGTTATCTTTTCCATTGTTAATCACAGATGGATAAAGGGGATCCGCCTCTCCTGGTCCTGTCAGATATCCACATTCATGATCAGCCGTAACAATCACCAGAGTTTCCTCCCAGTTGCTGTTATTTTCAACCCATTCAATGGCTGCATTTACTGCATTATTAAATTCTATTTGTTCTTCAATCACTCTGTCTGATTGGTTTCCATGACTGGCCCAGTCAATAGCACCCCCCTCTACCATCATGATAAACCCTTTATCATTGTTTTTCAAAACGTTGATAGCGGCTTTTGTCATTTCTTCCAGTGTGGCAATATTTTCATTCATTGGAGTTTCATAAGGCAAACCTGGGGTTGTATCTATCTGACTTCGGTTCTGGCTGAGTGTTGAATGTACCTGAGGAACCCCCAACACTCTTTTGGGCGCCTCACCGGTTGCCATCTTCACAAAGTCTTCTCTTTTTTGGATCAGTGTCCATGGATCTGGTTTTTGATCGCCATCAATATCTTTTACTGTAAAAGTTTTCTCTGATGTTTCAAACACCATTCTCTGATCATTTTCTTTGAGCATATCCCAAATCTCCTGGCCACCCACGTATTGCGGATTGCCTTGTTCAGGTTCTCCATTATTGTTAAAGTCCGGATTTCCTGCTCCCATTACAACATCTGCCCGGGTATTGAAAAACATGTACCGGGCAATTTCTTCGTAGTTGTTGCGGCTTTTATTGTTTGCAATAAAACTTGCGGGTGTTGCATGGCTAAGTTGCACACTGGAAACCACACCCACCGATTTTCCTTTTGCTTTTGCTGCCTTGCTGATGTGGATGAGGGTATCCTGATGAATACTCATACCAATCGATCCGTTGTAAGATTTTGTTCCTGTAAAAAGTGCAGTTCCGGCTGCACCCGAACCGGTAACACTCTTTTTGAGATACTCCGGGTTGGTGGATGCCTCCATAGGATTATATCCATGGGCGAAGATGGTATCCTTTTCATTGATAGAGGTAATCGATGGATACGTAGACATGGATAAGGAAACCCAATCGGGTTGTTGATAATTTTGGGCCTTGCTTTTACCATGTTCAAAATAGTTTGCAGCATCCACATGATTATACCCCATTCCATCTCCAATAAAAATAAGTATATTTTTGGGCACGGGCAGTGCGGTTTCACTTGTTTTTGTGCCTCCTGCCTGCTGGCATGATTGGAGCACTACAGAAGTAATTAGTAGAATGATAACCACCTGGGATCTGAATTTCGTTTTTTTCATTATTGTTGGAAAGATTAATTATTTAAATATTAGTGAAATTATATTGGGTGAAGAAATCGATTAAAACTTTATATATTGTTTTTAGTTTTTTACCTTATTGAAAACCGGTAGATGGAAAATATTACCTGAACCATCTTTTATTGCTGATTTTAATCAGGTAAAACATAAATCTATCATCTATTATCCATAGAGCACCCTCAGAAATTCTTTGGCGATGTACTTTTTTCTTTATTAATACTTTTTGTAGAAGATCGCACTTTCTTATCAATTTCTGAGGGTACTTTGCTCTGATCTTTTCTCAGGAAGGTCAGAATTCGAGCCGGTCGAAACTCAGGTAATTCTCCCACATTTCCAGAATAGTGGTTTGTTTTTGGTCCTTTTTACACAAGTAATTTTTAAAGATCTTTTCATGTGAAAAATTACCGTTTTCGAGATTTTTCTTGATACGGGCTCTGAATGTAGTTGCTCGTTTTTTGATTCTGCTCATATCAATACTTTTTAGTGAATAAAAAATTGACATCCCATTACAAATTTAATCAATTTGGAAATATGCAACACATCAGAAAATAAAATCTGTACCATGGGATATTATTTTATTGTTAATGCGGTTTGGTTATCAAAAACAACAGTTACCGGGGTTAAATCAAAATTGAGGGATCTTATTCTTTCCGCTAAAATCCAATCCAGGCAACTTATTCTTTTTCTTTTTCAATATTACGATATCAGATATGCCTTATCTGCTGATTCTGCAATGATTGATCCAATGCATACTGTTGTGTTCCCACAGTCTGTCAACCTATAGTCTTAAAAAACGAATAGTTACAAAAAACAAAGGTTGCAGACTTGCATAAAAAATTACTATGGTTCGCAAAAGTTGTTTATTTTTGATCTTTATAAAATTTTACCCCGATTGTTTTGTGAAGATATTGTATATAACGTACGATGGATTAACCGATGTGCTTGGCAGATCGCAGGTGATACCTTATTTGTTGGGGCTGAGTGCCCTGGGGCATAAGATACATGTAATCAGTTTCGAGAAAAAGCATAATTCTGTATCAGATAAGAATGAGGTTACTCACTTGTTACAAAGTGCCAATATTCAGTGGTCATCCCTTACTTTCAGAACCTCACCCCCCTGGATATCTAAGTTTTCGGATATTATTCAGATCAGGCAAAAAGCCAGACAACTGCACCTTCTACACAGGTTTGATATCGTACACTGCCGCAGTTATATCGCTGCCCTGGCAGGATTGGATTTGAAAACCAAATACAATGTTAAGTTTGTTTTTGACATGCGTGGGTTTTGGGCCAATGAACGCATTGAGGGGTATATATGGAATCTGGACAATCCTTTTTATCGTGTCATTTATCACTACTTTAAAAAGAAGGAAAAATTATTTTTCAGATATGCTGATGCAGTTATAAGTTTGACTTACAACGGAAAGCAGGTGATCAGGGAACTTTTTGGTAAAAGTGTTCATGACAAAACCACGGTGATTCCCTGTTGTGTAGATACAGATCTGTTTCGCATGGATGGCATTGATCATTCTCTGCTTTTGAAAACGAAGAAAGATCTGAATATTGGTGAAAAGGATTTCGTCATTTCTTACTTAGGGTCAACCGGCACCTGGTATATGACGGGAGAGATGATGCTATTTTTTAGTAGGTTGCAAAAGAAATACACACATGCAAAGTTTCTTTTTATTACCACAGATGATGAGCATACTTTGAAAAAAAAATCACTAGAATATGGCATCAGTGAAGACAGCATCAGGGTGATACCTGCCCAAAGAAAGGACGTTCCTTTTTATCTGGCGTTATCTCATGTGTCAATTTTCTTTATACGTCCTGTTTTTTCCAAAAAAGCCAGCAGTCCTACCAAACAGGCAGAAATACTTAGTATGGGCATTCCTTTGATTTGCAATGCAGGGGTAGGGGATACCGACAGGATCATGGCAGATGAAAAAGCAGGTATTGTAATCAAAGATTTCTCTGATGCAGAATTTGATCATGCCATAGAGAAGATTGACCATCTTTTATCGCTTGACCGGGATCAGATAAGGCAAAAGGCAATTGATTCTTTCAATCTGAAGACCGGGATAGAGGCTTATCATGGCATTTATCAAAGCTTTCAGAATTAATTTGTTTTGCAGGGAGTCAATTAAAAAATAACCTGCTGGGGCACAAAATCCGAAACATCTCCATTGTTTCGAAGTATATCTCTTACGATAGAAGAAGTGAGCGCTGTAAACTCCGGTGTGGTAAGTAAAAATACCGTTTCAACCTCAGGTGTCATATGTCTGTTGATCTGCCCGATGCTTCTTTCAAATTCAAAATCGGCAGAGGTTCGTAATCCCCTGAGAATAAACCGTGCATTTTTTTCCCTGCAATATTGAACGGTAAGTCCGCTGTAGGTATCAACTTCTACGTTTTCATAGCTTTCAAAAACTTTCTCAATCCAGTTTTTTCTTTTCTTCACAGGGAAAAAACCTTTTTTTTCCGCATTTACACCAATGGCAATAATGATCTTATCGAAAAGCGGTGCAGCTCTTTTCACAATAGATTCATGCCCTCTTGTGATGGGGTCAAATGAACCAGGAAATACGGCGATCTTCTCCATGCTTTTGGTTGTTTTAGTTTAGATATTGAGATGAAGCAGTGTTTAAAAATCTTTCATCCATTCATACAGATCATAATGTTGGGATGACATACCCATTCTTTCGTAAACCTTTTTTGCGTTGGCATTCGTTTTATCTACATACAATCTTATTCCTGCAATTTCGGAAGATTGAAGAGCGATCTCCCTGACCCTTTCATACAATTTTTTATAAATACCCTTTCCTCTGAATGGCGGCATGATATAAACCGAATGTACCCAGATAACTTTTGCATTTCGCCACTCGCTCCACTCATATTGTACCAGGAGCGAACCCACTACTTTCTGGTTGTAAAGAGCAAGTAAATAAAATCCTGCTTCCGGATGCCCGAAAAAGTATCTGACCCCTTCTTCTACCACTTCCTTTTGCAGTTCAATATCTTCAGTTTCTTTTGCCATCGCTACCTGAAAAGTGGCAATCTTGTCTACATGTTGAAGAGTTGCTTGTGATATACTGATCATATCATAATGGTGTTTGGTATGATTTGATTTTAATATCTTTCATATGCCTGGTATGAGAAGATAAAATCAAAGTTATATTTTTTTATTTGAAAAAGCTGAAATGTACTTTTCCGTAACGGCGAAGATCAAAGAAATGCTCATTAGCATTAAAGTTGTGCTTACTGCTATGTTCCAAAATCATCCATCCTTCAGTTGCTATGAAATGGTTTTGAAAAACCGTTTCTATTATCTCTTCATACCTGGTAGCATCGTAGGGAGGATCAGCGAAAACAATATCAAATTGTGAAGTGTTGAATCCCAGAAAATGAAAAACATCTGTTTTTATGACTTTGATGTTAGGCAGGTTAAGATCTTCTGCGGTTTTTTTTATGAAATTAGCGCACATCCGGTTCTCGTCTACGGAAATTACCTCGCGTGCACCTCGTGATGCGAATTCGTATGAGATATTGCCCGTACCGGCAAATAGGTCGAGCACTGTTATTTCTTCAAAGTCAAAGTGGTTGTTCAGGATGTTGAAAAGTGCCTCTTTTGCCATATCGGTAGTGGGTCTTACAGGGAGTTTTACCGGTGCAAATATTTGCTTTCTTTGATTCTTACCTCCGATTATCCGCATGCATTCAGGTTTAGAAGGTTGAAATAATAATGATGTGGTATGCTGTCAAATTCCAGTGCATACTTGTATAAATCGGTGCGGGATGCCAAATGAAGTGATTTGAAATACAACCTTGCCTGTTTGTAAAAGGTGCTGTTGATACTTACTTCACCGAGAATAAGTGTGTGCAGGTCTTCTGCTTCTAAACGCATTTGCTCCAGTACAAAAAACAGGTAATAAAACAAATCGTCCCAGGTCTGATAACGGAAAGAATTGTAAAAAACCAGGTTTTTTTCCTTAAAGATGAGGATTTCGAAATGATCGTTTTGTATGTGTAGCGCCAGTTGAATATCTATTTCCTGATAGCGGTTCATGTATAGAATGTTTTCTATCAGTGTGGTTGAAATGTGCCGGATTCTGCAACCGGGAAACAGAAAATTGATTTTTTGGCTGAGTGTTTTGGGAAAGGAATAAACCGAATAGGCAACGAGGTTATTCAGTTTATCCACCCTTATTTCATTTTCGTTATCAGGATAGGTATGAAACCCGAGGTATTGATTTTTTTCGGAGTACGAAAAAAGATGAGCAGGTATGAGGGTTGAAACAGGATGACTGAAAACAAGACTGATCCTTTGGTATGTTTGTGTGAGCGACTTTCTGGATTTAACCAATGCTTCAAGTACTTCAGCTAAAGTATCGAATGATTTTATATCTTCAAATTTGAATGATTCGAGGGTTGTGTATTTAAATTTTTGAGTATTGAGCACACAATAAGAAAATCCACCGGGTGAGAGCTCGATGGATAAAAAATCTTTTCTAAGGTCATTCAATCCTGTTTCGTCCTCGTCATGAATTTGTTGAATGCTAAGCAGTTCTTTTACATGATCGGGCATGGTAAATGAATTAAATTTAGAAAAAGAAAGGAACAGAATAAGAGATCAGAAAAAAAACTACTCCCAGTTTCCGTCAGTAGAGGCTTCAATCATAGATCCCACCTTCAGTCCATCTTCAAGATTACCTGTATAGTAAATCCTCCATCGGTCAATATCTTTTAGATAGTCCTGAGGATAGGCTTTGGCTTCAAAAACAGGTAGTTCTACCAATCCTCTTTCAATTTTACCTGCCTGCATTTCAAATTTTTTACCATCGGTAAAAGGGACATATGGCAGAGAATCTATGGGGTAGCTTGCTCTACGCAATAAACTGTCAGCAGTGTTTACCCATGCAGTATCGCGTTGCACAATTCCCATTTCTACTGCCTGATTCTCTGTTAAACTGTCAGGAACGGTTCCGATAGCACGTATTACCGGCAAAGAATCTGTTTTATAAAAGAGTATCAATGAATCAAGATCATTAGCGAATGCATTATATCTTGAACGATGTGCTACCTGTACTTGCCTTATATCTCTTAATTTCTGAACGATAACGGACTCACGATCTTTCACTTCTTGCTTGAATCTTACAGGTTCCATTACACTTTCGTAAATGAAGTAACCCAAAACTACGATTACAAGGGCTAGCACAATCTGAATAACTGTTTTCATTGTATTTTTTTTTAATGGATTGATTTTGATGTTAATTTATAGTTTTTATCTACAGGATTATAAATATTTGTTTTTCATGACCTGAAGTGCGTATTCTCGTATTGATTATTTCTATTGTTAGGAACATAGCACTTACAGAAGTATTTTAAAGATCATAGTATTGTAATTTGTCCGGTGCATCTAACAAAATGCAAATATTCAATTTTTTTTTTAAAACCACTAATTATTTCTTAAAAAACATTGTAAAAAAAAGACTTTTTCTGTAACGGTTAATTATTTTTCCGTGCATTGCATATATTTGAGCCTTCAATGTATGGGTTCATATTGCGCAAAGTAAATGCAAGAAAACAAACTTATTTTTTTCTCAAAAATCAATATATCAAATTCTCTTCGACAAAAATAAATCAAAATCTTCATACTTTTTAAAAATAATCGCATATTAAAACGGTTAATTATTGAAAAGCTCTATCCAGGTGATGTGTTCTGCGTGTAAGTTTCAAATCCTGTAAAACGGCAGATTTTACCCTCAGGGTCATGTTATAGCTCTGTCTGAACCCGAAGGGTATCCAATTAACTGTCAGTTCCCAGCAATGGAGATCTCGGTAAATATCCACAGATGTATAAGTAATTTTCTTTTCTTCAAAATTATATCCACTGCTGACCCCTATCCGCCAGTTGGGGGTTAGGTTCACATCTCCCGAAAAGTTAAGGTTTTGCAGATATCTTCTGTCTGTTTCCATGGTTCTGAAATTGGAGGTAGCATTGTAGTTAAAGGAGTAGGATAGTCTGAACGACCAGGGGATAGCAAGGTCTAATCCTTGTTCCTCTTGTTGAATGGGAGTCTCCTCTTGTTGATCATCCACCTGTTCATCAGGATCTTCTTCCGATCCAAAAGGCAAGTCTCCGCCCTGCATCATACCAGTATCTCTTTGTCCTGCCCCCCCTCTTCCACCAGAACCGGAGGAAGATTTTTCATCAGAGCTCAGACTGTAATTCAGGTTGATATTCCAGGAGGAGTTTCTCATTTTAAGCAATGTTTTTTCTTTTTCCCATAAAAATGTATTAATGGGGCGATTGGTAGTGGAATCAATTACATAAGGGGTCCATGAACTTGAGTAGGTAAGGTCAAATTGTCCGAAAAGGCGCGTTCTTCCACTTATTCTCACATCGCTCATGTTTAGTGAGTCGCGGGCCAGATCGTATCCGGTTGACAGGGTAAGGTTATCGATCAGGGCTACTTTTCGCTCACCATTTACGGTGTCTTTTTTGCTTTTCACCTTCATCTCAAGGTTGTTGGAAACAGAGAAATTGATCGATCCCGACCTGCCTGAAGAGGGTGTGCCATACCTGGCTCCTTGAAAAAATGAGTACTCCGTGGGTTCATCGAGGTTTGGATTTTGATAACTACCGTAGTAACCCCAAAAATCGTCGGCAAAATCAGGACGAAATGAAAAACTTACATTGGGGGTTATAACATGTCTCATAGCTTTTACCGGTCCCCTTCTAAACTGAACCATACCAAAAATCTTGGTATTGAGCGAAGCACTGTAATTGAAATCGCGAACAGCATAAAATCCTGGTATAGTATCCCTTACAACCTGCCCGGGAATGTTAGCGCCGGGTTCTGTTTCACCATCAGTATCTTCACTCTCCCATCGTTGTTCCACTTTTTGAAAATACCATCTTTCGTTGTAGTTGATGCTGTTGCTTAGGTTGAAATGATTTAACACCCTGAAGCTATGACTGATGGGTATGCTGTGTTGAACCCCGTTTTTCATATCTCTAAACATGGCATTGGTGAAAAGGTCTTCCTCAGTGGTTGATATCTGGTTGCTGGCGTTCATGTTGTAATTCATGGTGATCTCTTCGTACCACCTGAGTTTTCCCTCCGGGTTTTTTCTTCGCAGTGGATAAAAACGTGATACGCTAAAGGTCATTTCGGGTAAACTCAAATCAACTTTTTGCGTAATGGTATTTTGATTATGCCGCATGTTTACAGACAGATTATACCTGCTTGCCCAGTTGGCGGAGTAACTGATGTTAGATGAAAATGTATTAGACAAGTAATCATTGCTGGTAGTGGGATTAAATCGGTTAAAAGAGCTGCTGCCTGCATTCACATTGGCTCTGAACACACTGTTGGGTCTGGCTTTTGGATCCTGGCTATGGCTCCATTGCACGCGAAAGTCCCGGTTTCTCTCATATCCGGGCAGGTCTCTTTCCCCCAAAATATTGATAGCATAGTTGAGATTTAGACTTCCGCTGTATCTGTATCTTTTGCGGTAATTGGATCCCACCCTTGCTGCCCAGCTTCCCCTTGAGTAGATATCGCCCCTTAATGAAAGATCCAGATAATCATTAATACCCCAGTAAAAACCTCCGTTTTCAAGATAGAATCCACGGTTGTTGGTTTCTCCGTAAGAGGGCATAAGTATACCCGATGCCTGCCCACGCTTGTTGGGGAAAAAACCAAAAGGAACGAACAGGGGGGTTTTTACCCCTTCAATGGTAAGAAAAGCAATGCTGGTGATGATTTTATCATTGGGAATGATTTTGGCTTTTCTGAATGCAATATGGAAATGAGGATCAGGATTATCGCAGGTTGTAAACTTTCCACTGCTTACATGGATTTCTTTATCGGGCATCATTTTTACCACATCGCCATGCATATAACCTTCTGCCTCCTCTGTCATAACCCGGGTGGTACGCCCTTTTTTTGTTTCAAAATTGTATCTGATCTCAATAGATTCAAAATTTTCTTCTCCATCCTCAAAAATCGGATTTCCTTGTATGGTGCCGGTGGAGTCGGGCATACCGATGGCATAAAGTTCATTGTTTTTGAAATCAATATTAATATATGCTGCGGTAAGGTGTATGCTGCCGTATTTGAGATCTGCGTCACCGTAAAGGTGTATTACCTGGTTTTTAATATCGAAAGGAATGGAATCAACAGCGGAATAATCTACTTTGGTCTCAAGAATCACTGCCGAACCTGTTTGACGTTGAGGATCAGTTAATAGTGTGTCATCTGGAAACGGTGAGTTCAGGTCGGAACCATCAGAAAAATTAAGGGTATCACCGGGTTGTGGCTCATTCCCGGAAGGGGGAGCAACTGGCAGGTTGCTCTCTTCGGGAACAATAGAATCATTCATCAGATTTTCTTTTACCAACGGCATTTCAAGTGCATAAACCGCTTGAATTACCTGAAAAAGAAAACAACCTGAAAGGATTATTAAAAACTTAACTATTAAGTTTGTACGCAATTTTATTTAATATTATTTTTGCACAATATATATGACCTGAAAACGTATTAATTCATAGTAAATTTTACGCTTTTAAATACACGTTCTTATATTTTGTATCTTTACATAGTTTTTAAAATACAAAAAACCACTAATTGAGAATAAAATTTACCTGATTGGCAATAAATTCATCTGGCACTGCTGTTTTCAGGAATGTGAAAGTGATTTGTTTGACGATTTTTTTTTTAAAACAAATGGATACACAAATTATTTTATCTGTGAATCTAATGATGATGGTCAAATTAGCGATACTTTGTACACAGATTCACAATCTCGAAAATATGATAACAGATCAATAAAAAACAGGGCAAAACTATAAAAAAACCTTCAATAATAAGTGAAACGAAAGATTATAATTTTTGGTATTCTGATTTTGGTGTTATCTGTCTGGCAATATGCGCATGCCGATCGCTACGGATTTGTAAAAAAGGTAGTTATTGATCCCGGACACGGGGGAAAGGACCCCGGTGCTGTTGGTTCAAGATCAAAGGAGAAGGATATTGTTCTATCCATTGCACTGAAACTGGGAGGATACATTGAAGAAAATTACAGCGATGTAGAGGTTATTTATACCCGCACCACTGATGAGTTTGTAGAACTTCACAGGCGTGCCCAGATCGCCAATGAAAACAAAGCTGATCTTTTTATTTCTCTGCATTGTAATGCCCATGCCTCATCGCGTGCTTATGGTTCAGAAACCTTTGTTATGGGATTGCACAAAAGTCAGGAAAATCTTCGGGTCGCAAAAAAAGAAAATGCTTCTATTTTGTATGAAGAGGATTATCTGGAAACCTATGATGGATATGATCCCAACAGTGAAGAGTCCAATATCATTTTCAGTATGTTTCAGAATACCCATTTAAACCAAAGCTTGAAAATTGCTTCCCTGGTGCAGGATCAGTTTCGGGAGAGAGCCATGCGGGTTGATCGTGGTGTGAAACAGGCCGGATTCATTGTGCTTTACAGGGTAACCATGCCGGGTATTCTTGTTGAAGCCGGATTTTTGAGCAACAAAAGGGAAGAGGAATATTTGATGTCAGACAGGGGGCAGTCGTACATAGCATCGGCTATTTTCAGAGCTTTCAGAGATTATAAAACCAGACAAGACCAAATGGCTTCCAAAATGTTGGTAAACAACGGAAATCATCATGAAACATCTTCCAGTATACAGAACCAGACACAACAGCATGAGGAGATAGGGTTGGAAGAGGGTGCCTCTGTAGTATCTAATGAAAAAGAAACTAAGAACACCTCAGATGATTCTTCATCTGCCTCTCGTCATGATGATCGTTCATCATCCTTAAATCCGGTTATTCGTTTCAGGGTGCAATTTGCCACCACCTCTGAAGAAAAACAACCCGACGATCCCTTTTTTGATGATCTTGAAGGGATCTCGTATTATGTTCATCAGGGATTATTTAAATATACGCTGGGAAATGAACCAACCCTGGAAGCAGCTTCTCAAATACAAAAGGAACTTCAGCAGAAAGGATTTACAGATGCTTTTGTTGTTGCTTTTAAGAATAATGAACGTATCACACCATCTGAAGCCATGCGATTGATTAGGGAGTCAGCCGAAATGAAATAATTACTAACACACTTAAAACCAAAATTTTGAAAATTAAAAGAGAAATCAAGATCGGTGTAGTTGCTACACTTTCTCTCCTGCTCTTTCTGTGGGGGCTTAATTATTTAAAGGGAGAAGATATATTCTCAAAACAGATAATTTACTATGCTGTTTATGATGATGTAACCGGATTAATCGAATCAAATCCGGTATCGCTAAATGGAGTGACTATAGGCCAGGTAAAAACGATTTCCTTCATGCCTGATCAATCCGGACGGATTCTGGTGGAAAATATAATCAGCAAAGATATTCCGATACCCGATGACTCTTATTCCGTAATTACCGGCACGAGTTTGACCGGTACCCGCGAGATCATTATTGAATTGGGTGATTCAAAAACGTATGTTCAGAATAGAGATACACTGCCTTCCATGCAGCAAACTTCTATCAAGGAAGAGGTCAGCCAACTTGTATTGCCCATTCAGCAGCGTGCAGAAGATCTTTTTGTACAAATCGATTCGGTGATGATAATCTTTCAGTCTATCTTTAATGAAAGAACCAGAAGTAATATCGTGCAAAGCTTTGAAAGCATACAAAATACTTTGTATACCGTAGAATCTTCAACTGTTCGCCTTGATAATACGCTTGAAGAGGAAACAACCCGTATCACCAACATCATGGTCAATACCGAATCTATCACACAAAACCTGAGAGACAATAATGAACTTCTGACCAATGTAATGAAAAATTTTTCCAATATTTCTGACAGCATTGCCGCGGCCAATTTAACCCAAACCCTTCTCAGAGCAGAAGAAAGTCTTACCTCCATGAATGAGATTCTGGAAAAGATTAACAATGGAGAGGGAACAGCGGGTTTACTGATCAATGACGAGCAACTTTACAATAATCTTACATCTTCTTCCAAACAATTGGAGGAACTGCTGGAGGAGATCAAAAATAATCCTGGCGATTACATAAAACTGAGTGTTTTTGGAAGGTAAACATGAAACGAAACCATTATTTTATCTTTTTGTTGTTGCTTATGCTTTTGGTTGAAAGTACTCCTGGTTATGCTCAAAATTATAAAGATCTGAGGCAAGCGCTGGAACAATTTGCTGAAGATGAACAATTAAAACATGCTTCATGGGGTTTTATGGCCATTAGTACCACTGATTCTGCCCGGAGTGTTTTTATGAATCCCGATCTTTCACTAATCCCTGCTTCTACTCAAAAGGTAATCACTACACTTACTGCTCTTTCTGTATTAGGAAGTAATTACCGGTTTGAAACCCTTCTGCAATATTCAGGAACCCTTACCAACAATACATTGAAAGGAGATTTGATTATCAAAGGTATGGGGGATCCTGCTTTTGGTGCTGTTCAAATGAGTGATTCTCTTTCTCTGGAAATAATTTTCAGCAATTGGTTGAGCGATCTTAAAAAAGCAGGCATCCATAAGATAGAGGGTAATATTGTAGCCGATGGATCCTATTTTGATGATCATATGATACCCCGGAAATGGAATTGGGAAGATATAGGAAATTATTTTGGA
This sequence comes from uncultured Bacteroidales bacterium, assembly GCA_964589855.1. Classification (GTDB taxonomy): domain Bacteria; phylum Bacteroidota; class Bacteroidia; order Bacteroidales; family UBA7960; genus SKVR01. The sequence goes on along the minus strand of CAZPVB010000010.1, from coordinate 24,795 downwards.
GCCGGTGCGCATGCACTTTCTGTTCATGAAAATATGTACACGGTTTTTTTTCGACCAGGGAAAAGAGAAGGCGATCCGGCTAAAGTTTTATCAACACTTCCCCTCATTGATAATATGGAGTTTATCAATCATGTATCTACCGGAGCCCGTGGCTCGGGAGATCAGGTATACATTTTTGGTGCTCCTGGTCAAAAACAAAGATGGTTAACCGGTACAGTTCCATTGGGTGAAGACAGGTTTGCAGTGAAAGGGTCAATGCCTGATCCTGGTTTTTTTGCTGCCGCTGCATTCAAAAGTTTTCTGGAAAAAAATCAAATTTCTGTAGAAGGTAGTGTTTTTACCCATCAAACGCATCCGCAGTTTCCACAGATTGCAGGCAGAATACTTGTGGGTAAGTGGAATTCGCCCACTTTGGGTGAGATCGCAGCCCGTACCAATATGAATAGCATGAATTCTTATGCAGAAAACCTGTTTAAGATCCTGGGGAAAGAGATGAATGATGAGGGTAGTTTTGAGTCTGCCTCTGAGGCAGTTGAAGAATTCTGGCAGGAGAATAAGATCGATATTCAGGGAATGCGCATTCATGATGGTAGTGGGTTGTCACCTTTCAATACCATTACTGTTTCTCAGTTGACAAACATACTGGTGATTGCATCGAAAAACAGGGAAATTTATGAAACTATTGTGCAGGGGTTACCGGTTGCCGGGCGCAGTGGATCTTTATCGCGACTTTTCAGGGGTACTCCATCCGAAGGCTTGCTCAGAGCCAAAAGTGGTTATCTTGGTCATGTATGGGCTTATGCAGGATATACTGAAGGTGTTGAGGGTGATCTGATTGCTTTTACTATCATTGTTAACAATTATACAGGTTCTGCTTTTCAGATGAGAAGGAAAATCACCCATTTACTGAATGCTATCACTCAACATGGTTTGTGAATGAGGCGAAAAGAATGGCAAACGAACATTATCAATTATCTTTATCGATCATAACCCTTGTTCTTGGCAGACATTGCGGATATTCTTTCTGAATAAATTCAATCAGTTTTTCACGCACATACACTCTCAGATCCCATGCTTTAGGGCTGGTATCGGCATCCATAAGTGCACGTATCTCAACAGTATATTCCCTGGCATCTGTTATTTGGAGCACATTTACTTTTCCTTTCCAGTTTTTTGAAGATTTAAGTATGCGGGTCAGTTCTTTGCGCAGGGGTTCAAAGGGCATTGTATAGTCAGTATAGATAAAAACTGTACCCAGGATTTCGGCCGATGTTCTTGTCCAGTTCTGAAAGGGTTTTTCCAGAAAATAGGTGGTGGGTACCACCAATCTCCTTTTGTCCCATATTCTTATCACCACATAGGTGAGATTGATCTCTTCTATCCACCCCCATTCGTTTTCAACGATCACCACATCTTCCATGCGGATGGGTTGTGTGATGGCGATCTGCAGACCAGCAAGGATGGTACCCAATGCTTTTTGTGCGGCAAAACCCAATATCAAGCCTGCAATTCCGGCAGAAGCAAATAAACTTACACCCACATTTCGTACCTGTTCGAATAGCATCAACGCTACACCTAATGCAATAAGCACAACCAGAAAAACAATTACCTTCTCAAGGATATTGAACTGTGTATACACCTTTCTTTCTTTCAGGTTGTCTTCAACCGAAATGTCGTAAATCTTCAGGAGTCGCCATTTGCCTATCCTGATCAAAATGATCACTCCCCAGGCAATGCTAAGAACCAGAAGAATTTGCCCTGTTTTACCTAACCAGTTAAGGGTATCTTCATTGAAAAACTCAAACTGTTTTACACCAAATTGCAGAAAGTTTGACAGAAGAAAGATGGCAAGTGGTATTAAAAATCGGATGAGGGTTCTCATGCGTTAGGAATTTGTATTTTATAATGATAAAAAGCAATTTGAGTTAGAGGAGGATTGCATGTATATTTTTTGATGAAAAAAGAAACCACCCACAAAACCTCATAAGAATTTCGGGGGTGGTTTTTTATCTGTTCATAATTTTATTAAATAGGTCAGATGGAGCTCGCCAAAACTCCGGCTTTGTGCTTTTTGCAGATGCTACGAAATCTAATCATCCGTGTGTGTCAATAGTATTGTCTTGGCTCGGTTCATACTATGATGTTGGATAATGTATATATAACTTATCTCACAGGTTCAAGTCTGTAAATACCTCCACTGGTTTCGTCTGTTGCAATGTAAACAAAACCATCAGGTCCTTGCCTTATATCTCTGATACGTCCAATTTTTCCTGTAAGTAGTGTCTCTTTATGGGTAACCTTTCCGTAATCCAGCACGATCCGGTAAATCTCTTCGCGAATGAGAGAGCCAGCGAGTAAATGGCCATTCCAGTCCTGAAATGGTTCTGCATTATAGAAAGTCAATCCTGATGGTGCCATTGAGTTTTCCCAGACCCACGCTGGTTTTTTCACGCCCGGTGCTTCCTTTCCAATACCAATATGTTCGCTGGTAGAATATTCTTTGCCAAAAGCCACGTTGGGCCATCCGTGGTTGTTTCCTTTTTCTATCTGATATAACTGATCGCCTCCGTTAGGACCATGGTCTGTTGCCCAAATCTCACCTGTTAATGGGTTTTGCGCCAATCCCTGGTTGTTTCTGTGTCCGAAACTATAAATCTCGGGTCTCAGGTTTCCGGGAAAAACATTTACAAAAGGATTATCTGGCGGGGCACCGCCATCTTCGAGAAGTCTGATGATGGATCCGGCGGGATTTGTAAGTTGCTGGGCGGGATATCTGAGTCCTCTGTCACCAATGGAAAACATAACCGTACCATCACCGGGAAAAACGATCCGCGAGCCATAGTGCCTTCCGGGTTGTGTTCGCGGCATCAATGTATAGAGTGTTTCGAGGTTTGTGAAATCTGAGGCATCGGAGTTGAGTTGGGCACGAGCCAGCGCGGTACCGGTAGCGCGACGTGCATTCACCCCATCGGCATCACCAGGGCTGGAATAGGTAAAGTAAATCCATCCGTTATTTTCATAATCAGGATGCACTACTACATCGAGTAATCCGGCCTGACTACCCCCTTGCGGAGCAGTTCGCTGATCCTCCTGATAATGAATGGGTGGCAGATTTTTCAGATGAGTAATTGTACTCCCGTCGATCAACTGCATTCTTCCCGGTCTTTCGGTTACCAGCATACGACCATCGGGTAGCCATGAAATTGCCCAGGGATGCTCCAGCCCTTCTACTACCTGTACAATCCGAAAGTTTACCAATTCGCTTCTGATGTTGTCCTCTACAACTCTTTCCGTTACCTTAATTTGTGCATTTACCCCCAAAAATGCTCCCGGTATGCTTAAAATCAGGAATATGAACCCTGATAATAATGCAACGTTTTTGTTTTGTGTTCTGTTTTTCATCTGTTTATAATTTGATTAAATAGGTCAGATGGAGCTCGCCAAAACTCCGGTTTTGTATTTTTGTCCATGCCACGATTATAATCATCCGTGTGTGTCAATTGCATTGACATGGCTCGGTTTATCTGTTTCCTCCTTTAAAGTTTTATTGCATCATAGAAACATGGTTAAGTTTTTTTCACTTGCCCGTACTTTCAATTACTTTTTGCAAGCTTGTGCGTACATCAGAAGCAAGCGTTCCCAAATCTTCGTTGTCAATAGAGCTCATCATGGCAATAGGATCTACGGCAGATATTTCAACTTCGCCGTTTTCGTTTTCTTCCACCACCACATTGCAAGGCAGAAAGGCTCCAATTTTATCTTCACTTTGAAAAGCCTTATAAGCAAAATGGGGATTACATGCACCAAGGATCTTGTATTTTTTAAAATCTACATCTAATTTTTTTTTGAGTGTGTCTTTCACATCAATTTCTGTGAGCACTCCGAAACCTTCTTTTTTTAACTCCTCAGTTACCAATTCAATGGCATTTTCAAAAGTTTTTCCGGGTAAAGTTTTACTGAAGTAATATTTCATAAACAAATATTTATTGGTTAAATTATTATTTTACCCATCTTAACAAAATTAGCAAGGAATTAGTTTAAAGGGAGCAGACAAAAGAAGGTTGAAAGAAAATTGATTGGAACTGGAGGGGTGTAAGAGGAGGGATATAAAAGACTATAGAGAACGTCAACAGGAAAAAAAGAAAAGCACCTCCGGGGAGCGGGAAACCCTCAGGAAGTGCTTGTTTTTCAGGCATCAACTGTATCCAGTCCGATCCGAAGATTATCAATAATAAATGTTTGTCTTTCTGGTGTGTTCTTTCCCATGTAAAAGTTGAGCATGTCTTTAAGGATCACATCTTTTTTAAGTAATACCGGATCGAGACGAATGCCACTACCAATAAATGCACCAAATTCGTCGGGAGATATCTCGCCCAATCCTTTGAATCTGGTTATTTCGGCTTTGCCTTTTGCTCTGAGCTCGTCGAGAGCATTGTTTTTCTCCAGGTCAGAATAACAATAAATGGTTTTATGCTTGTTTCTAACCCTGAACAATGGTGTTTGAAGGATATACAAATGCCCGTTGCGCACCAGATCGGGGAAAAATTGCAGGAAAAATGTGATGAGTAACAATCGTATGTGCATACCATCAACATCGGCATCGGTAGCAATTACAATGTTGTTGTATCTGAGGTCTTCCAGTCCGTCCTCAATATTGAGGGCGGCCTGCATCAGGTTGAACTCCTCATTTTCGTAAACAATTTTTTTCGATAATCCATAGCAGTTGAGAGGTTTCCCTTTCAGACTGAAAACAGCTTGTGTATTTACATCTCGTGCTTTGGTAATGCTTCCCGAGGCAGAATCACCCTCCGTAATAAATAGTGTCGTTTCCAGTCGTCGTTCGTGGTTATCACTATAATGTATGCGGCAGTCGCGAAGTTTCTTATTGTGCAGGCTTGCCCTTTTAACCCTTTCTTTGGCAATTTTTTTGATGTTTGCCATGTCTTTGCGTTCCTTTTCGCTTTGCAGGATTTTTCGCAACAGGGCATCTGCCGTTTCGGGGTTCATGTGCAGGTAGTTATCAAGTCTTCTTTTCAGGATATCACCGATATAGTTTTTTATGGTGGGACCTTTGGGTTCGGTATGCTGTGAGCCAAGTTTTGTTTTGGTCTGCGATTCAAAAACCGGTTCCTGCACTTTTATGCTCAGGGCAACAATAATGGAGGTTTTGATGTCGTTGGCATCAAAATCTTTTTTGTAAAAATCTCTGACTGTTCTGGTAAGCGCTTCCCGGAAAGCGTTTTGATGTGTACCTCCCTGAGATGTATGCTGACCGTTTACAAAAGAGAAGTACTCTTCGCTGTACTGTGTGGCACTGTGTGTAAAGGCGAATTCCAGATCATCTTCCTGAATATGAATGATGGGGTAGGAGATGGGGGTGTCTATATTCCTGTTGAGCAGGTCGAGTAGTCCGTTTTCTGCCTTTAGTTTATGACCGTTAAAATTGATGGTGAGTCCGCGGTTCAGGAAAACATAGTTCCATAAAAGTTTTTCAATATAGTCATCGATATACCTGTAAGTTCCAAAAACCTCTTCGTCGGGCGTAAATCTTACAATGGTACCTTTCCGGTCGTTGTTTTCTTCTTCGGGATGATCATCAACCAAAATACCTGCTTTAAAAGTAGCGGTTTTTGACTTCCCTTCGCGTATGGACTGGATGCTGAAATCGCTGGAAAGTGCGTTGACTGCCTTGGTACCAACGCCGTTGAGACCAACCGTTTTCTTAAAAACTTTGTTATCGTACTTAGCACCTGTATTGATTTTCGAAACACAGTCCACTACTTTTCCCAGTGGAATGCCCCGGCCATAATCTCTCACTTTAACCTGTTTTTCGTGAATGCTGATCTCGATGGTTCTTCCAAAACCCATGATAAATTCATCAATAGAATTATCTATCACTTCTTTGATCAGCACATATATACCATCATCGGGAGAGCTGCCATCACCAAGTTTTCCTATATACATGCCGGGTCTTAGCCGGATATGTTCATACCAGTCAAGCGACCGTATGCTGTCTTCTGAATATTGTTCTGCCATAAATCATAAGGTTTAAACCCGCCAAAGGTATAGGATATTATTTTACATTTGTAATTTCAAACCATTGGGTTATTAACAAGGATCGTAAAGTGTTTTGCACATGCAAATGCATGATTAAGTTTACTTTAATACCATAAATTTTTATTTCGATAAAATATTGTTGAAAAAAAATCATTTTCTAATGATCAGTTTACTGGTAAAGTTATCATGTTTTTAATAGGTTGATTCGGTAACAAAAAATAATTTCTGTACTTATGCATAATTTTCGAGCGTATTTTGTTTTCACTGTCTTTTTTTTAATGTTTAAAGCAGTTTTGTTGCATGGCAACACCTATTATGTCGCTCCGTGGGGCAACGATGAAAACCCCGGAGATAAAGATGCTCCCTTAAAAACCATACAAAAAGGAGCTGATATTTTAGAGGCAGCAGATACTTTGGTTATTCGCGATGGCGTTTATCGCATCTCAAAGGAAATTCGTCCTGCCAATTCGGGTATACCAGGCAAATGGATCACATATTATGTATTGCCTGGCGAAAAAGCAGTGATAGATGCGGAAAATTTTGTAGCAGGAGATGAAGAGGGCACGTATCCGTCGCGATTAGGTCTGGGAAGTTTTCACATACAGGAAAAAAGTTACATACGGGTAGTGGGGTTACATGTGCGAAACTCGCGAAGTGCAGGTTTTATTGTGAGAGGACCTTCTGAGCATGTGCAATTGATCAATTGTAAAACCGACCGATCCTTTAACTCAGGCATAGGTATCTGGTATGCAAATCAGGTAAAAGTGCTCAGATGCGAAGTAACGCGCGCCAATGAACCCGGGATGCGGGTAGATGGGCAACCCTTTGGTCGGGAAGCCCCGCATGAAGCCATTTCCATTTGTGGTGCAACTAATTTTGAAGTTGCTTACAATCATGTTCATCAGTGTTTTAAAGAGGGAATTGATGTAAAAGAGGTTAGCACAAATGGTGTTGTCCATCACAATCACATCCATGATCTGCCCCGTCAGGGATTGTATGTGGATGCATGGTTTGGATTGCTTGAAAATGTGACGTTTCATTCTAATGTTGTGCATGATTGTGAGTGGGGATTTGCCATTTCTGTGGAAGGCAAGGATTCAGAATTGAAAGGAATTGATTTTCATCATAACCTTTTGTTCGACAATCGCGCCTCCGGAATTGTTTTTGGTGTATGGGGGCACGATAGGATAAGGTCAGATATACGTATTTTCAACAATACTATCTGTCATAATGGCACACCAGGACACTGGGCAGGTGTAACAGGCGGTATCGACATCAAATCTAAAAATATGCAGGATGTGGAAATATTCCATAATATTGTTTATAACAATTGGGGATATGAGATTGGAACCTCTTTTCATCAGGATAGTGTGCAGCAAAAACTTGCTGAAAAAAATGTCTTGATTAAGGAAAATATTACCGGACCCTTTAAGAGCAAAACAACCGATTTCTCTTTTTTTGAAATAGATATGTTTGGTTATGAAAACTCTTTAATGATTATTGCAGATCCTCATTTTACTGATCCCGAAAGGGGTGACTACAGTGTTTCTTTTGATTCTCCTGCAGCGGGAAATTACGCAAGGGATCCATTGTCAAAAGAGAGTTTTTATTTTGGTGCTCTGGCGCCGGGTCAAAGGGGATGGTTGGTGAAGTATTGATGTTATGATTATGTATTGAATATAACTGAGTGAAAAACATGGAAGTAAAACTATCTGTGGCAGTCATTACATTGAACGAGGAGAAAAACATCGGGCGATGTCTTGCTTCTGTCCGCTCCTTTGCTGATGATATTGTGGTAGTAGATTCTTTCAGTACAGATAAAACCGAGACCATTTGTAATGAATACAAGGCGAGGTTTATCAAAAACCCTTTTCAGGGGCATATTGAGCAGAAAAATTTTGCCCTTCAGCAGGCCAAATACGATCATGTGCTTTGCCTGGATGCCGATGAGGCAATTGATGAAACCCTCCGGCAAAATATTCTGCAGGTTTTGAAAAACTGGAAAAGCGATGCCTACAGCATGAACCGTTTAACCAATTACTGTGGAAAATGGATACATCATGCAGGATGGTATCCGGATACAAAAATACGTTTACTCAATCGCAGAAAAGGAGAGTGGGGGGGGACCAACCCACATGATAAGATCGTGCTGCAAAAGGATGTTACATGCTTGCATTTAAAGGGAGATATTTTGCATTATTCTTATTACAGTATTGGGCAACATATTTCTCAGATGAATTATTTTACCGATATCATGGCAAAAGAGGCCTACCAGAGCAAGAAGAAAGCGGGTTTTATCAAACTGTTTTTGAGTCCGGGGTTTAAATTTTTTAAAAAATATATTCTCCAGCAAGGATTTCGGGATGGTTATTACGGATTAGTCATCAGTATTTTATCTGGTTTTTATACATTTATCAAATACTTGAAACTGAAAGAACTTAATAAAAAATCCTGCTAAATTAGCTTTTGTGTTTTATCGGAAATGCCAACACGCAAAATTTCAGGCAAAACAAGAAGATGAAAAAATGCGTTATAAAATCCAGATCAGATTGTTTTATTTAATTAAAAATATCAAAAATCATTTTTTTATGGTACTCAAAAAGCTGTTCTATTCTTTTGTTCTGATTGTTTTTATTGGAAGCTGTGCCCTGGCGGCAGGTAAAGGTTACCAGATTAATGTTCAGGTTGAGGGTGTGAGTGATACCACTGCATTTTTAGCCTATCACTATGGAAACCGGCAGTATGTTCATGATACTGTGAATGTGGATATGCAAGGCAATTTTACCTTCTCCGGAGATACGCTTCTCGATAAAGGTATGTATATGGTTGTATTGCCCGGACAGAAATATTTTGAGATATTGGTTGATGACAATCAGGATTTTAATATCCGGGCAGATAATAATAACCTTGTAGGTAGCATGACATTTGAAAACTCTCCTGAGAATGAAACTTTTTACACGTACATGCAGTTTTTGAGAGAGAAAAACCAGGATACCGCGCCCTTGCTGGAAAAAGTAAGGGATGAAAATACACCGGAAGAAGAAAAACAAATGATCCAGCAACAGTTGCAGGAAAAGGACAATGAAGTGAAAGCTTATCAGAATGAAATAATAGAGCGCAATCCCGATGGTTTATTCAGCAAAATATTGCTTGCCCAGCAGGAACCACCACTTCCTGATACTCCTGTAAAAGAAGATGGTACCCCCGACAATCAGTTGATGTACCAGCTATTTAAAGAAAATTTCTGGGCAAATATTGATTTTTCTGATGATCGTTTGTTGCGCACGCCTCTTTATCATGCCAAACTCGATCAGTATTTTACCCGTGTGGTCATACAAAGACCTGACAGTATTATTGCAGAAGCAGACCGTATGATGAAAAAAGCAGAAGCACATCCTGAAGTTTATAAATACACTTTGTTTTATATCACGAATACCTTCGAAAGGTCGCAGATCATGGGAATGGATGCAGTTTTTGTGCACATGGTGGAAAATTATTATATGACAGGAAAAGCCGAATGGGCTACGGATGAACAGGTGCAGAAATTAGCTGAGCGTGCTATGGCACTCAAACCCATTCTTTTGGGTAAGAAAGCACCCGATATCTCTGTATTTAAACCTGATCGTTCAAAAATAAATTTACATTCAGTAGATGCAAGATTTACCCTTTTGTATTTCTGGGATTCGGATTGCGGACATTGCAAAAAACAAACGCCTAAAATTAAAGAGTATTATAGCAAAATGAAGGATAAAGGTATTGAGGTATTTGCTGTGAACACTGAAGGTGAAGCTGACAGGCAGAAATGGATCGATTATATTACTGAAAACGAATTTACAGGATGGATCAATGTAAATGATGCTTACAACCAGTCTGGTTTTCGGGATAAATACGACATTTACGCCACACCTCTTTTGTTTCTGCTTGATGAAGACAAAAAGATCCTTGCCAAAAATATAAATCTTGAACAGGCTGAGCAGATTATTGAGCAGGAGATGAAAAATAAATAGTGCTTGCGCAGGAAAATATCATGATCATTCACTAATATTGTGGTAAGATTATCTTTACCTGCATAATTATATTTTGTCTTGCTCGTTACTACTAATTTCCCAAAAATAAACCGAGCCATGACAAAAATATTGACACGCACGCAGATGATTAGATTTCGTGCCATGGACAAAAATACAAAGCTGGAGTTTTGGCGAGCTCCATCTGACCTATTTAATCAAATTATAAACAGATGAAAAGAATACTCATTACCGCAATACTTGTTGTCATTGCTTATTTTTCTGTGTTTTCCAACTCTTCACCCCTAAATTCAGACCGCAGACAATCCCTTGAGATTGGACATATGAGAACAAACTACCATCAAAATCCATTGGGTATTAGTAGCGATGATCTAAGATTTTTCTGGGTTTTGGAAAGTACCATCCACAATACCCGTCAGGTTTCTTATTATTTGCAGGTTGCAACAGATCCTGGTTTTCAGCCCGGGAAACAAATGGTATGGGATACAGGTAGGGTATATTCTGATCAATCAATCCAAATTGTTTATCAGGGCAATTCCTTAGAATCTCAAACCCGCTATTACTGGCGTGTAAGACTGCAGGACAATCATGGCAATGATTCGGGATGGAGTGAAACGGCATTTTTTGAAACCGGGTTGCGCAATGCTTCTGAATGGAAAGCAAAATGGATACAAACACCTTTTGAGGAAGATCCCGCCTCGCCTCAACCGGTAACACAATTCAGGTCAGCGTTTAAAAGTAAAAAAGAGATACAATCGGCACGTTTGTATGCCTCTGCTCACGGATTGTATGAAATTGAGATAAATGGGAAACGGGTTGGCGATCAGGTTTTTACTCCCGGTTGGACGAGCTATAAAACAAGAGTACCTTACCAGACTTACGATATTACTGATTTTTTGCAACCGGGAGATAATGCAGTGGGTGCCTATTTAGGAGATGGGTGGTACCGTGGTTATATAGGATGGGGAGATCAAAGGAATTACTATGGTGAAAAACTGGCCTTTATCGCCCAGATACACATCACATACGAAGATGGATCTACCCTGATTGCAGGTACCGATGAAAACTGGAAAGCCATGCAGGGTCCCATCCGTAGGTCCGACATCTACAAAGGAGAATTTTATGATGCAAGAATGGAAATGCAGGGATGGAGCAAACCACGTTTTAAAGACAGAAACTGGGAACCCGTAAAAGTAGCAGAAGATATACCGGTTGAAAAACTTATTGCCTGGCAATCGCCTCCGGTAAGAAAAATACAGGAATTGAAACCCGTTTCCTGGTTTGTAACCCCTGAAGGTGATACCGTGCTGGATATGGGCCAAAATATGATAGGATGGATGAAGATCAGGCTTTCGGGCGAAAAAGGATCGAAGATTGAATTAAGGCATGCAGAAACACTCGACAAAAATGGTAATTTTTATACGGCCAACCTACGCAGCGCTGATCAGCTCAACACCTACATTCTTAAGGGAGAAGGTTTGGAGGTGTGGGAACCTCGGTTTACCTTCCAGGGATTCAGATATGTTGCCGTAAGTGGTTGGTCGGGAGATTTTAAAATGGATGACTTTACAGGAATTGTGATCCATTCTGATATGGAGCCAACCGGTCATTTTGAATCGTCGAATTCCCTGATCAATCAGTTGCAGCATAATATTGCCTGGGGACAGAAAGGCAATTTTCTGGAAATACCCACGGATTGTCCTCAACGTGATGAAAGGTTGGGTTGGACAGGCGATATACAGGTTTTTGCCAATACGGCAAGTCTTCAAATGCAAACAGCTGCTTTTTTAACAAAATGGTTAGATGATCTTAGCGCAGATCAGATGGACAATGGTGCCGTTCCCCACGTAATACCGAATGTTTTGGGCGATAATGCTGCAGGTGCAGCAGGTTGGGGTGATGCCGCTGCGGTTGTTCCCTGGTCGGTTTTTCAGGCATATGGCGACACACTTTTGCTTGAACAGCAATATGAATCTGTAAAGAAGTGGGTTGATTATATGCAGGGGCGTGCCGCTTCGCAAGGTGAAAAATACATTTGGACGGGAGACTATCATTTTGGCGATTGGCTGGCTTATGCCACCATTGATCGCCCGGATTATGCCGGTTCCTATACCCATACCGATCTTATTGCAACAGCATATTTTGCCCATTCTACGCATCTGGCATTAAAAATGTCGAAGATTCTTGATAAACAGGAGGATACAGAATACTTTACTTTTTTATTTGAAAATGTAAGGAATGCATTCAGAAAAGAGTTCATCACCCCCAATGGTCGACTTTCATCTGATACACAAACCGCGTATCTTTTGGCTCTTCAGTTCGACCTGCTTCCGGAAAACAGGCGTGAAGATGCTGCCGATTATCTGGTAGCTGATATCCGTCGTCGAGGGCATCTTACAACAGGTTTTTTGGGTACACCCCATCTTAATCATGTGTTGAGTGAATTTGGATACGACAAAGAGGCGTATGATCTCCTTTTGCGAACCGATTATCCTTCCTGGCTTTATCCGGTTAAGGTGGGTGCTACCACCATATGGGAGCGGTGGGATGGCATTAAACCCGACAGCACTTTTCAAAGTCCGGCAATGAATTCGTTTAATCACTATGCTTATGGTGCTATTGGTGAGTGGATGTTTAGGGAAATTGCTGGTATACAACATAAAAGTCCGGCATACAAAACCATCAATATATCACCTGTTCCCGGAGGTGGCCTCACCCATGCCAGAGCTTTCCAAAATACACCCTACGGCAGGGTTCTCTCGCAATGGAATCTTACCGATAAAACCTTCGAACTTGAAGTTTTGATACCGGCCAACACAAATGCTACCATCGTTTTACCCAATGCCATTGCCTCACTTGTTAATATGAACAATGTAACTTTGTTGCGAAGCAAACTGGCAGATGACATCAGGGAGGAAGATGGGAATGTGATTGTTAAAACCGGATCAGGAAGGTATGTTTTCAGTTACTCTGCTTTAGGGTTTGAAAATGATGCCGCTGACGAAAAGCAAGCGGAAAATGTTCTCACGGTGAATTTCTCTACAGATTATAAAATTGCAGAACTAATTGCTCATCCTGTGGCACGTAAAATCCTGATGAGAGAAATGCCTGTGCTGATGAACTCGCCCTGGTTAAGTCAGGTGATGGGTTTTTCATTGGAAAGGGCATTACAGGTATTGCCTAATGCTGTTGGGGTTGAAAAGCACAAGCATGATAGTGTGAACGAGATGCTTCAGAAGGTTTCCGTTTTACAGTAAGCATATTTATTTTTCTCAAAGGCTATTTCAGGGATAATAGAATTGGTTTGAATCGAAAATTGTAACTTTGATTACTGAAGGTGTTCATTACCTGCCATGTCATTTATTTGTCATACCTTCTGTTCATTATTTGGGACTTATACAAATTACCAGTTAATCATGGATCTGCTTTTTATCAGGATGAATGAGAGCATTCTAAAAAGGTTATTGTATATGATGTGGAAATTCGGAAACAGATGATTGATCTTCCTACAGGAAGTATGAAATAAGGATCAGATATTTAAAAATTAGAAACTTAAAAATTTATTTTTTATGAAGACCATCCCCGAAAGAATTGCAGCCATCAGGCATCAGATGAAAGATAACGAACTGGATGCTTATATCATTCCTTCTACCGACCCACACCAGAGTGAATACCTGCCCGATCACTGGAAAGTGCGTGAGTGGGTATCTGGTTTTTCAGGGTCTGCAGGTACATTGGTTATAACAATGGATTTTGCCGGATTGTGGACTGATTCGCGGTATTTTATTCAGGCAGAACAAGAGTTGGCCGATAGCGGAATCGAACTTGTAAAATTAAAAGTACCTCATGCACCCGAATATATCGAATGGATTGAAAATAAATTCCCTGCCGATAGCAAGGTGGGATGCGATGGAAAAATATTTTCGCATGCCCTGGTTCAGAAAATGCGAGAGGTATATACCCCGAAAGGCATTTCCCTTCATACCGGTTTCGACTTTGTAACCCCCATTTGGCAGGATCGACCGGTTTTGAGTGAAACACCTGTATTTGAGCACGAACCGGAATATGCCGTTACCTCACGGAGCGAAAAACTTGCGAAGGTAAGGAAAAAAATGAGCGAAAAAGGTATTCAATATCAGTTACTTACATCGTTGGATGACATTGCATGGTTGTTGAATTTGCGGGGTAATGATGTTGAATATAATCCGGTTTTTGTTGCTTACGCTGTGGTTTCAAAGGTGAAAGCTTTGTTGTTTATCAATGAAAATAAAGTAAGCCCTCCTTTGAAAGAATTACTTGAGCATGAAGGCATTACCTTAAAACCCTACTATGAGATTGATGAATTTTTAGGAAGTTTAGATTTGCAAAGTACTATATCGATGCATTCTGCAAAAGTATCCCACCACATCATCAACTGTATTCCCTCTCATGTAAAAATTACTGATGAGATCACCATTCCCGCCCGCTTAAAGGCATGCAAAAGCAGCGGGGAGATAAAGAAAATTAAAAATGCCATGGTTAAAGACGGAATCGCGCTTGTTAAGTTCTTCCGTTGGATGGAAACAAGCATCGACAAAGAAACTATTTCGGAATCGGATATTGGTGAGCACCTTACCCGCTTTCGGTCGGATCAGACTGGTTATATGGGAAATAGCTTTGCTACGATAGCAGGTTTTAAAGATCATGGTGCCATTGTACACTACAGTGCAAAAAAAGGTTCTGATTACGTGATAGACAGAAACGGCATGTTGTTGATTGATTCGGGTGCCCAGTATCTTGATGGTACTACAGATATTACCCGCACCCTATTTACCGGAGATCCCGGAGAGGAAGAGATCCTCGACTATACCCTTGTTTTAAAGGGATTGATCCGTTTGTCTGTGGCCGTTTTCCCTGAAGGAACCAAGGGGTTTCATTTAGATGCCTTTGCCCGTTGCCCTTTGTGGCAGAAGCGAAAAAATTACGGACATGGCACGGGTCATGGCGTAGGGTATTTTTTGAATGTGCATGAAGGTCCGCAGGGTATTTCGCCCAATACTGCCATAGATGAACCGCTGCGTGCAGGCATGCTTCAAAGCAATGAACCAGGATATTATCCTGAGGGAAAATATGGAATCCGGTTAGAGAATCTGATTGTTGTGCAAGAGGATGGGGAAAATGATCAGGGAAAATTTCTCCATTTCGAAACCCTAACGCTTTTCCCTTTTGAATTGGATCTTATCGATACAGATATGCTTTCAAATGAAGAACTGGGATGGTTGAACAGATACCATAACAAGGTTTTTGAAAATTTATCGCCCCATCTTACCAGAGAAGAAAACCAGTGGTTGCTGAAAAAAACACGTTGGATCAAAAGATAAAATGGTCAGTGGAATGAGAAATCCTGAATTTGCAACCAGAAAGAAATAAAAAAAGTCGTTTTACGGATTTTTTGAAATTGAGAGGTGCTGGCATCAAACCGGTGCTTCTCAATAACATTTTCGTAAAACGACTTCTTATTTGAGATGTTATTTTTGTGTACTAAAACTCTCTTACTTTAATGCTTCTGTAATGGACGGTGTCTCCATGATCCTGCAGCAGTATATGTCCTTGTTCCCACTGACCAAAATCCTCCCATTTGGCATATTTGCTATAGGCAACCAATGCCCTGAACATTTGTGAGAAACGGTCGTATTCCACCATTTTTTCATTGTTGAGCCAATGTTCTACTTTACCGTTTTTAGATACAATTCTTGCTTTGTGCCAGGTATCGGTACTTTTGTTTACCCTGTTTCCGGCAGTAAGAATCTCACCCGTCATAAGGTCATACAAAGAGGAAAGGGTGCGATTTCCGTTGACACCATTTTTGGCATCGGGGTGTCTTTGATCATCGAGAATCTGGAATTCGCATCCAATGGCAGATCCCGGACCTTTGTTTAGTTCGGCATCTACAAAGTACTTGATGCCGCTGTTGGCGCCCTCTGTGAATTTAAATTCCAGTTCCAGTTCAAAATCAGAGTACAGGTCTTCTGTGATGATATCGCCAGGGCCAGTAGCTTCTCCGCCATCTGTAGCTAAAATGGTTAGTACACCATCATTGATTTCCCAACCTTTTTCAGGGAAATGATCGAGTTTGGCACCGATCCAGCCGTTGGTGGTTTCTCCATCCCAAAGCAACCTCCATCCTTTTCTGATCTCGTTTTCAGTGAGTTCGTTTTTCAGATAACTGATTTCCCTAACATTAGGATCAACCGGCCATTGGTTTTCTTCCAGGTCTGTGGTCATAATCCTGATGTTCTTCCATCTTACCTGTTTTCCCACCTGTTCCTCATTTCGGATGCTGTGCACCTGCAAAGCAATAAACCCTTCACTGGTCATGTCGTCTACAAGGTTGCTGCACATTTGTCCGTTAATCCAGGTTCTGATAGAATTTCCGATAACTTCTACCCGAAAGTGATTCCATCCCCCTTGCAGGAAAGCATTTCTGCCCGGTTCATTGTCTGCCAGGGGGTACATCCAACCCCTGCGCGCCTCGTCAAAAATACCACCGCTGTATGCACGGGGGCTCGGATCCAGTTCTACCTGGTAGCCGTGTACGCGCCCGGAATTATACGAATCAAAACTGTTGCTTCTGATCTGTACACCCGAATTCAGTTCGTTGTCTACCTTTACTTCATATTCCAGGATAAAATCTGTGTAAAGCTTTTCGGTGGCAAGAAAGGTGTTGGGGGTATTCAGTTCAGAGGTTCCCACAATTACACTATCGCCTTCGATAGAGAATTCGGCTGTGCCATTGAGTTTTTCCCAACCATCGAGATTCTCCCCGTTGAAAATATATTGCCAGTTGTTTTGAGCATAGGCAACATTGATGCTAACCATTGCCAGTGCAATCCATAAAATTTTGTTCATGTTTACGTTTGTTTTTTGAAATTGAATAAAAAAATTAGTATGCAATAAAAGACCCTTTTTTGATGGGGACATTTTTTTTCAACACAAAAATAACAAAAAACCTTGTTGTAACGGCAAATAAAGATAGGTCTTTTTATTTCAAAAGGTTACGGGGAGTTTTGTTTCCCTTCTAAGCATCTTCCAGAAGTCTTAATATGATCAGTGCAAAAATATCAGTATTGTCAGAGAACCGGAGGAAAGGACTTCTTCCGGTATCTTTTTGTATATCTATGCCGTTTTGAAAGGGTTCAATACTAAGTATTCTGTTCAGTTTGATGGTTTTGTTGCCTTTGCTGCCCATAAAGATCAGCCGTTTGTTGGTCAGATATATTTGCCCGGAATCAATCGTACGCCAAACATCTTCCGAAACAGGTTGTATGCCTATACTTCCTGCGCGATAGTAAATACCTTTGGCAATTTTGATGCGTGCAGTAGGACCTGCATAGTTATATCTTTTGGTAATTTTCCGTTGCTCCAGCCAATCAATGTAAGTGGTGAAATATAAATTTTCGGATTTTTGAATTTTGATATCGGGTTCTATTGTGGGGAGGTCGCCGTTTTCAATTTGCCAGTAAAGTTTGTAGCGGGCAAGTGTTTTTTGGGTTTGATGGGTCATATCTATTTCCAGACCCAGGCTTTGGGCAATTTCATTCATTTGATTTTCCTCGTCGGGCGATAGTCTTTCATCTGCGATCATTCCATCCAGCAAATATTGAAAAATCTCTTTGGCATTGCGGTCGTATATTTCGTTTGCTACCGATTCTGATATCAAAAGATTTTCTTTAAGTTTCTCAAGTTTCTTTTTTTCTTCTCCGGTAAGTTTGCCATCCCGCATGGCATCTTTAACCTGTTCTTCGTAAGCAATCTGCGTTTCGTTGTTCATCAACTGACTTACCTCTTTTTCATTAAGCATCAAAATATTTTTTAAATGCCTGAGTGTTTTGATCTCTTCCTGGTCCAGATGGTTATCTTCCAGGCAATGCAGCAGATATTGCCTGTAGAGTGATTTCCTTTCTTCTTTAAAATTTTTTTTCAGGTCAACCCGGTATGTATTTCCAATATCCACAATGTTGTCAATGGATATTTGTTGTATGTTTTTTTCCGCATCTGCAAGCAGGTTATTGATCCGTATCAAAGCGTTTTCATGTGGCATCTTGTTGAATATTTTTTCTATCCAACCGGGTTTTCTAAGTTCCTGGCGCTTAAATATCATGAATTGAAAGTTTAATTGTGTTTTAAAAAAAGGAAAATATGGATGATCTGATTGCTTATCTGCCTTTTATTTTTGTCTTCCGTTTATGTTTTTTCTCTCTCCTGTTTTCAAATGTAGTATTTTTTTGTAAGTCTACGGGATGTCGAAAACTAAGAATTTTTGTTGTTTGAGGTTGGTCTCAACGAGTTGGATAATCCCTGTCATTGCCGGGATTGAATTAAACTATTCATAACGGATCTGCCAAATTCGCGGAGGTTTTCTTTTGATATGGTGGTGCACATCACGTGCGAATAAGGAATTTCGAGGGTGGTTGCCATCACAACATTGGGTTGCAATGAACACCACTGTGCAAAACTCATTTGCTCTATCAGATAGCTTTGCTCAAGGGTTCGGTTATTCCAGTCCCGGGCAAAAGGAAATATGCCTTTATCCTCATCAAAAGGCAATTCACCATTGTGCAAAGAGGCAATTGTATTGGAAAGTGCCGTTATTTTTTGATTGAACGCCTCTTTTTCCTGCCCTATAAAAAACAACCATTCATTTTGTTGGTACTTTATCCAGGGAGAATGAAGATCTATTGCGATGATTTTTGATTGTGCGGATTGATTTTTGAAGACTTCTGCCAGAGCCTCTGTTTCGGGATAGCGAAACTGGATATAATCTCTGTTATGATCATGTGGAAATCTGTTTTTCCCCTGTTCGCCCAGTTGCACACCATCAAAATCGACAAAAGGAACAGCGATCATTTGTGTGCCTTTTACCTCCGGATGGTTCTGTTTAATTTTTTCTGCAAAGATTTCCACCATTCCCTCCCAAACAAAATTTGCTGTTGTTTCGCATGCATGATGCCTGGCTGTAATAAAAAAGGTGGTTTGGATATTTTCCTCATCCGGGTTTTTGATCACCAGATAGTTTGCCTGACGCCCACCGGAGGTTTTGGTGAGAACATTCTTTTGGTAGAGAGTCTCATAATCTCTTTGAAAGTTTTTTTCGAAAGTGTTCAGGTCTTTATTCGTATAAGGTATGGTAAGGCAAAATCTGACACTATGGTCATCATCATCAAACGAAAAGGTAAAATAATCCTGATCTGCAAGTGTGTCAGGATAAAGAAACTGCCATGTCTTCCCTTTGTCTTTGCTGTATGCTGGTCCTTTTCTGGTTATGGAGTGTTGCTGATTAAAAACAAACTTAAGGTTACGTCCCTCACATCCATTTACTTCAAAATACCAGTAAAACCAGTTCCCTTTTGTGGTATCGGTGCCTTTTTGGTCGGGTTTTAAAAAGACAGTATTCTCTACAATGCTGTCAATCTTGATATTTCCTCCCGGAAATTCAGCATTTATGCTTACGGGGGCATAGGGATCTTTGCAACCCCAAACGGATAAAAAAACGATGAGGACGACGATTATTTTTTGCAGATGCATTGTTCCTGATTCTATTTCTTTCATATAATATTCAATACTATTTGCACTTGCTCCTGATCTTTTTATAATAAACATAGTTGGATACAGTAAATTTTACAAATGAACACGAATTACCGAAAACGAGTTTTCGCAGAGAACTCATCAATAAAGAGTTACGGAAAAATATAAGCGAGCAGTTCGTCAGGCATTCCGATGATGGTTTTGGCGCCACATTCTTCCAACTGTTTGCGTGTCCGCATACCCCAGGTAACGCCTACCGGAAAGAAACCACCGGACTGTGCCGTGTATATGTCGTTTTCAGAATCGCCCAGAAATATGACCTCCTCAGGTTCTAATTCCATGCGTTTTGCCAGTTCGAGCGCAGTGGCAGGATCGGGTTTACGGGGCTTTCCTTCTTTTTGTCCCATGATCTCTTCAAACATATCTACAGGCAAAAGACTCTGACAACATTTCAGGGTAAGATCGTGAGGTTTGTTTGACAGGACGGTCATTTTTATTCCACCTTCGTGCAACAGGTTGACCAGGCTGATGATACCGGGGAAAGGAACAGTTTTGTTGTCGCAATTCATGCCGTATTCGGTTTTGAATTCCAACAAGAGCTGGTCGATAAATGAATCCTCTCTTTTTTCTTCCGGTAGCATCCATTCTACCAGTTTGCGGGCACCACTGCCTATAAATCTTTTAAAATCATCTCTGGTGTGTTGCATCAAATGATGTTTTTTTAAAACCTTGTTGGCACTATCAGAAAGATCGTCTAATGTATTGAGCAGGGTTCCATCCAGATCGAAGATCACGCCTTTGTATTTCATGCAATGTTTTTTTTACGATTATGACTGCAGAAGTTAGCAATTTATATCCCGTTCAAAAAATCATACAGATCATCTTCTGCTTTCAGTTTGAGTTTTTTGCGCAGGCGCGACCGGCTGATGTAAGAACTGGAGGGTTGTATGTTCATGATTTCTGCTATCTCTTTAGAGTTGAGACCGATTCTCAGATAGGCACACAATCGAAGGTCGTTGCTCGACAATCCCGGGAAGCGGTCTTTCAGTTTTTTGAAAAATTCCTGATGCAATTCGTCCATCTGAATTTCAAAAGTGTTGTCTTCCACATTGATATATGAATCCAGCAGTCTTTGCATTTCGTGCCATTGTCTTTTTGAAGGAGATGGATTTTTTTGTGCATTGTCACATTTTTCTTTCAGTGCGAGCAGCAGACGGTTTTTTTCTTCGTCTTCTTTTGCTTTATTTGCCAGCTCAATGGTTTTGTTCTTTAGTTGCTGTTTTAATTGATCATACTCTGCCTGCAATTTTTGCTGCTCAAGTGCCATGATTTCCTGCTGGTGTTTTTCCTTTTGCTGCCGCAACGAATTTTGCTCTCTGAGCAACATTTGTTTCTTCTGCTTTTTCAAAGATATCTTTTGCCAGCTGTAAATCATGTAAATGAGCAAAACCAATAACAAGATGTATATGGTAACGGCATACCATGAAAAATACCAGGGTGCCGCTATCCGAAAAGTTATTACAGGTTGCTCAAGTACCTCATCATTGACAAGTGCTCTTACAAAGATTTTGTATTCCCCGTGTTTCAGGTTTAAAAATTCAAAGGTGTTATTCGCTTCCCATTCGCTCCATGTTCCCTTTTCGTTTAATTTGAATTGATACAACACATCTTTTTGATTGGGAACGATGCATTCAATATGAAAATTATTGAGCTGGTAAGGCACTTTTTCCCCCGGATAAAGCAATACCTTTTCATCATTGTTGAAAGCTTCTATTCTGCGCAATGTTAAAGAAAGATCTGCCTCATTGGATTTTGACTCTGAAGAAAGTAATCTTAGTGCGAAACCATTGTAAACAGGATAAAATTCATAATCGGAATTGATTGTTGCAGGGAGGTAAATACCGGAAAGTTGTCCTTCAACCACAGGAAAAATTTCAGATTCCTGTGTTTGGATAAACTCTTTTTCGGATGGGTTATAGGTGTATTGCCAGCGATCGGTGAATACATGTATCCCCTGTACATCTTTTTTGATCAAGGCGTCATCTCCTTCAAAAATATCTGCAGGGAAAATCAATCTTTCCGCCGGATTGAGGTTCTGATCCAAAACAGCCCTGATAATACCAAAATTCGGGATATTTACCCATAGAATATTGTCTTTTTCTATGATCAACTCGTTGCAGGAGCCCAGGATCGTGTCCATTTTTTTTAGAAATGTCCACTTTCCGTTTTCTTTATGAAAGATAGAAATACCATTGTAGTTGCCTGTGAGCAAATAATCATTGTATGGGACAATGGTCCAAACCCCTTCCTGGTTGCTCAGTCTTTCAACGGTATTTCCTTTTACTGTAAATAAACCGTTGTCGTGCCCCATGAAAAGTGTATTGTTGATATTTTCAAGGGTCCATACCTGACCTTCTGTTTCGGGAATAATCTGAAACCGGAAAATCTCACTGTTGTTGTTTAATTCATCCCATGCGGAGCGGTATAACCCCTGGTTGGTTCCCAGGTAAAAGGTATTATCTTTTAACAGGGCAGTATGGCCTGTTCCAAAATCTCCCCTGTAGTCATAGAAAGTAGTAAAATTGCTTTGCAGGTCTAAAACAGAAACTCCGTAATCCATCCCCAGCCATAATAATCCTGCCGGACTATGGTGCATTGATAATATGGTATTGCTGGGCAATCCCTTCTGTCTGTTTATATAGTGAATGATTTTACCATCTTTATTTGCTATGTATAAGCCCTTCAGTACAGTGCCAAAGGCAAAATGGTTCTCATCAATTTGTTCAAAACTGAATACTTTGGCTGCCGTTAATTCTATTGATAATTCATTGTTTAGGGGCGTTATTGCTCCATCTGCAAAAAGATAAAGTCCCAGATCGCGGGTAACCATTACCTGGTTATCATCATGCTGGTACATCCCGATTACCCTCGCATTGAATTGTGAGGGGAAGTCGGTCACTTTTTGAAGTGAAAAATCTTGGAAAACAAATAAACCCTGCTTTTCGTCGGCGAAATATACCTGATTATTTTCTTTGAAACTGCTTGAAAAAGAGGAAGGTGCAGCAATTTTAACCAATTGCTCGTTTCGATAGACATAGACATTGCGGGATGAAACAAAAAGGATGTCGTCCTGCCATTGATGAATTTGCCAGAACTCTTCACTGACATCGAAAGCATCTTCTCTGAAGGGGTATAAAGAAGTGTAATCGAATTCCTGATATTTGTTTCTTTGCCAAACTCCAAAGTCAAGGTCGGAACCGGTAAAGATCAGCGAATCGTTTACCACCAAAACAGCGCGTGTAAAACCAATGCTACCCGTGAAACTTTTCCAGGTTTTGCCATCGTATTCCAAAAGACCTCCATCGGAGGCGAAATAAACAATTCCGTTGGGTGCTGAACCCATTTCCCATATTTTGCCTTTATTTTGGTAATTTATGGGTAAATAATTTTGAAGCAAAGGAACACCTTTCTCCGGAAAATTTTGCGCCGATAGTGCAAATACACCGAAAAAAAATGCAAAAATTGATGTGAAAAGTGGTTTCAAAAGTTTTTCTGTTGGCTGTACTTATTTTTTTGCAAATTAATAAAAAAAAACTAAATTCTGTATGGTATATGGAAAGTTATCTTATGTTTTTTGCAACCCCCTTTTATGATCATGAATCCTCTCAATTAATACACCCCCCGACAGTTTTCTTTCAAATAAACACTTATTTTGTCAATTTGGTTGGCTCCATCCGGAATTTCATCTAATTCCAGACCAGGGTAAGAAAGCATATCTTTCCATTTTTGAATGGTGGCGCTAAAAAACCGGGAGGACATTGAGTCGGTTTCATATACAATAATATCATATTTTTCTCCTTTATCACCACCAAACCTTGTAATAACCTGCCATTCGCCGTTTCTTTTATATGAAGTATTGGTGTGGTCAGATTGAGGATAAAACAAACTGTCAGTGGGCATCAACAAAACCCAGATATCTTTCTCGTGCGATTCAGGATAAACACCATATGTTAATATCCTGCATTTCACAGAATCATTTTCAACCGGGGATATAACCTGCACATTTTTGACCGGATATTCAATTTGTCTTTTATTTCCTAATTCCGGGTTCTCTATTTGGCCTGGTAAGTTTGCTCCCATAAAAGCGTATGCGCCGTAAAACAGCAGTAAAATACCAAATATGGCCAGCGGGACTTTCAGTTTCATGTCTATTAAATTCAAAGAGGCACTGCGAATTTTTACGCTATCGACAATTGTAATCAGAATGAGTATTGTACCCACGATGATCAGGATTATTTCTGAGGACATCTTGTATGAAATTTTGATGAATGGAAAAATACATATGGATAATGTGATGCAAAAAAGAATAAAAAGCCGCCCATTGAGGGCGGCTTTTTTGGATCATAACAAAATTTATTTGACGATCAGTTGATTGATTTGAATATTACCATTTTCGGATTGTATTCTCATGAAATAGACTCCACGATCCATTCCGTTGGTTTCAACGGATGACGTGTTTACTGATGATTGAATCAATTTTCCGGTAACATCAAAAATATCAATCTGCTTAACCTGATTGCTAAACATAACCATCTTGCCAGATCTAATTGGGTTCGGATAGACAGTTAATTCATCTTCATTGATATCTGAAACGGATGTATCATCGCCCGAACCAAAAGTGATATTATCGAAATAAATGATATTATCCTGATCTCTTTCCGCGTAGTCGGGAAAAATGATAATTTGTCCCAGGGTTCCGTTTTCAGGGTTTGGAGGGTTTATAGCATTTGAGAAATCGAAGGTTAGCTCCTCCCATTGATTTACCTGTGTGTTGGCAACTTTAAGTTCTTCCTCTGCCCATCCGGTTTCGGTGGCAAACTTAATTCCCACATCACTGATAATCGGTTTCCAAACATGAATCTTCACAATGCGATTGTCCTCATCCCATTCAAAGGTTCCCAAGTCCACTCCTTGTGCTGATTCAACACCTGCCCAAGGGTTTCCAGCCTGAAGAGCAGTGAATTTGGCCACTGTGGCAGATGTATTGCCACCGGATTGATCAGGGTTGTCAACGATTTCCAATGCCGGATTGGTTTCGTTTTCAAAAACTGTCCATGTCCAGTCGGCACCATAACCATCTGCTTCAAAG
>CAZPVB010000009.1:0-45526 GCA_964589855.1 uncultured Bacteroidales bacterium | reverse complement strand
CAAAACTGGATTTTGTGCCTAAGATCAACTGTTTTGCAGGTAATAACGGCACGGGCAAAACCAATATATTAGATGCCATATACTATTTATCTTTTTGTAAAAGTTTTAGCAATCCTTCGGATGCGCAAAATATTCTTTTCGATAAAGATTTTTTTGTGATACAAGGAAATTACCAGGTAAAGGAACAGAAAGACCAACTCTATTGTGGAGTGAAAAGGGGAAGCAAAAAGGTTTTTAAGCGCAATAAAAAAGAATATGAACGCCTTGCAGATCATATAGGAATGTATCCGCTTGTGCTCATTTATCCGGGTGATGTAAACCTTATTTATGGTGGTAGCGACGAACGGAGAAAATTTGTTGATGGGGTGATATCACAGTTCAACAAAGAATATCTTTTTCATTTGATAGAATACAACAAAGCACTGCTACAGCGCAACACCTTACTGAAAACTTTTGCAGAGAAGAGGTATTTTGATGAAAGAAGCCTTGAAATATGGGACGAACAACTCATCATAAAAGGAGAGTATATTCATGCTGAAAGATCTCGCTTCTTCAAGGATTTCAAAACTGTTTTTGAAGATAGTCATGCCCAACTTACCGGGAACGCCGAAAAAACAGATATTGAATACGAATCGCACCTGAATGAGGCTGAATTTGCCACTCTTCTTTCACAAAGCCGCCAGAAAGATCGCATGGCGCAATTTACCACCACGGGCATTCACAAAGACAATCTTGTTTTTTTACTGAAGGGGCAAGCTTTGAAAAAATTTGGTAGTCAGGGGCAACAAAAATCGTATGGCATTGCTCTTAAACTTGCCCAATACCAATTTATTAAAACAAAAAAGAATTCGGATCCTGTGCTTTTGTTTGATGACATTTTTGACAAACTTGATCCCGAGAGGGTGTCAAAACTGATCAAAATGGTTAATACCAAAGATTTTGGTCAGGTTTTTATTACCGACACGCATAGTGAAAGGTTGGAAAATATTTTAGAACAACTGGAAACCCATTCCAGGATGTTTACCATTGAAACAGGTGAAATATTATTGCAGAAGGATTTTTAAGTGATCAGATCACATCTGGCAGCATTGGTAATTCATGCCAGCGGATATATCTGTTTAATACCCTCCTGTATATTTCCTTATAAACCACTCTATGGTTAAAAACAATAGTAAAATAAAGAATATCCAGCGCATATTCACGATTTCCTTGTATTCATTAACCGGAAACAACATAGGTTTTATATCCTCCCGGTTGAGTATATCATCGGTAAGTTGATCCAACTGATCAGGGAAAAACATTTTCCCCCCGGAGTTATCAGCAAGTTGAAAGAGCAATGTGTGGTCAGCAACCGTATTCAGATCCTCAAGATTCAGGGGCGCTACGGTAAACAATCCCTCATCTGTATAAGTTTCCTGCCCCAGCCGTGTTGTAGCGGTATAGTGGTAATTGCCTACAGGAAATGTGCCGGCGTCAAGGGTGTATGCATTAAAAGTTTTGCTAAAGATGTATTCAAAATTTACTCCTTCTTCATTGGTAATGGTTAGATTAACATCCGGCGTATTGACCAATTCGTAACTTTTGTTGTATAGTTCTGCCTCAAAAACAACAGGTTCATTTTCATAAACAAAATTCTCCGTATTGACCCTGAAAAAACTTTTATCCTCTATCACTGAGAGATATTGAACGATTTTAGATATCAGTTCGTCAAACTCCCGATGATGTTGTTCCCTGGCGAAATTATTCATTCTCCATCTCCACAAACCTTCGCCTGTAATGTGTGCGGTTTTGTTTTCTGTATTGCCCGTAAAAATGATCAAAGGCATGTTTGTAGGTACGTTACCAATCCTTTGCATGGCAAGGATGTTTGAATTTGCCGGATAGTTGTACCTTGCAAAAGGGGTGTTGAGCGGTGGATATATTGGTAGTATTTCCATCAGATTCTCACTAAGTTGAAACAGGGGAAATGAAAGATTGGGCTCTGCCTGGGCACCGGTGGTTCCTTCCGATCTGGGCTCAAGAGACAGTCCTGTTGACAGAGCATTTAAAGCAGCTATATCGGTCTGTGATCCCAGGACAAACAGCTGTGGCTTTTCCAGCGTTTTGGCCTGCTCCAACAACCGGTGGTTTTTATATTGGGCAGAGGGTATCTGGTGCCAGATAATCACATCAAAATCATCAATACTACCCGTAAAATCTTCTAAGACTGAAACTTCTGATTCAAAATTATCATTACGTTCAATAGAGGTTTTCAGTGTTCCTACGTCGGGATGCGGCGAATTGGCAAGGATAAGCACCTTTTGTCTGCTGTCTATTACTTCTATGAAAAACTCCCGAACGTTATTGGCAACAGATATTTCATCTGCGATCTCCTCCAGTTCAACGCTGTAGCGCTTCACGCCTGTTTCGTCTGCCTGTAATTCAACCATTATTTCTTCGAAATATCCGTTGGAAGAAAAATTGATGTTTTGCGTGAAAACAGTTTCATTTTCATGAATGATGCGCAATGTTGCAGAAGTACCTGCGGCTTTTTTACCTTCTACAAGTATCTCCACCGGAAACATATTATTCAGGTATGTGATCCTGTTGTGGTTTATGTTTCTTATAAGAATATCTTTTTGCGGAGTGGTATCTCCCATCGCAACAGTATAAATCGGAAATAAATATTGCCGTGCCGCGTAAAGTGGATTGCTGCCCCTGTTGAACCGACCATCAGAGGCAATAATCACGGCACCCAGATTCCGGTTAGCGTAAAGATTTTCAATATTCCGGAATATTTCAGAAAAATTAGTGATTGGATCATTAAAATCAAATTCATCAGAATCACGCACTTCTTCGCCAAAGGCAAGCATTGAAAAGTTGAATGGATCATCCAATTTTTGGGCAAGCTCTTGTATCTCGTTCTTGTATTGGTTTTGCAGAAATGTAGTATCGGAGATGGTGGCTATAGACTGTGAGTTATCCTGAAGAAACAGAACAAGAGGTTCTTCAGTACGCGAAGTTTGTAATTGAATAAGTGGAGATAGTAAAAGGAAGCAAATACCTGCCACAACAAAAAATCGAAGTGCGGCAAGCAATTTTTTTTGCCAGCTGGTAAGGTTGTTTTTAGGATTTTTGTAGTACAATCCCAGGGCTGCTATTGCACCTGCCAGCAAGCAGAGTAAATAAAACCACCAGGGGTAATCGGTTATAAAGGAGTAACTCAAAATAGGATTAATTATGAATGACAATGAATGCCCCTTACATTTTGCAATAAAAATGTAAGGGGCAAATATATTTCTATTAACTACTCAGAAATTATTTTTCCGTGCTGTCGTTAGATTTTCCTTTTCCCTGACCACTTTGAGATTTTGTAATGTTATCTCTCATGGTAGTATCGGATTTAATATTTTCCATTCTGTAGTAGTCCATGATACCAAGGTTACCACTGCGGAATGATTCAGAGATTGCCATGGGTATTTCGGCTTCTGCTTCAATAACTTTTGCCCGTGCTTCCTGTGCTTTGGCTTTCATTTCCTGTTCAGCGGCAACGGCCATGGCTCTTCTTTCTTCTGCTTTTGCCTGGGCAATATTTTTATCTGCATTTGCCTGATCGATCTGCAGCATAGCACCAATATTTTTACCCACATCAATATCGGCAATATCAATGGAAAGAATTTCATAGGCAGTACCAGAGTCTAATCCTTTTGACAAAACCACTTTTGATATGCTATCTGGATTTTCCAATACTTGCTTGTGATTGCTTGCTGATCCAATGGATGTAACAATACCTTCCCCTACCCTTGCCAGAATAGTCTCTTCGCCTGCACCCCCAACAAGTTGCTTGATATTGGCTCTGAGTGTTACTCTTGCTTTGGCGATCAACTGTATACCATCTTTGGCAACTGCTGCCACAGGAGGTGTGTTGATTACTTTAGGTTTTACCGACATTTGTACGGCTTCCAATACATCACGACCGGCAAGATCAATGGCAGTAGCCGTTTTAAAATCAAGGTTGATGTTGGCTTTATCCGCACTGATCAGTGCATTTACCACTGCTTTAACCCTACCTCCGGCAAGATAGTGTGCCTCAAGGTCATCGCGGTTGAGTCTCAGTCCTGCTTTGGTGGCAGATATAAGATTGTTAACAATTACCGATGGCGGAATCTTTCTCCAGCGCATCAAAACAAGTTGCAGCAAATTGATCCTCACACCCGAAACAAGTGCAGAAAACCACAACCCAATAGGGATAAAATAGAATAGTATCCATAAGAACAGTATACTAACTATCCCAATCGCAATAATAACTCCTAAGTTTGCATCCATTTTTTAAATTAGTTTTGATTTAACAATGATTTTATTTCCATCTACTTTTGTTACAATAATTTCGGTGTTTTGATCAATCAGGTTATCTTTGGAGGTAACTTCATAATAATCTCCATTAATAAGCGCTTTTCCCATTGGGTTTAAGCGGGTTACTGAAACACCCTCATCACCTTTATTTACGGTATTTTCTTCTCTTGTATTTACTTTTCCACTAATTTCTGTCCCCAACATGGCTTTTCGCCATGTATTGCTTTTGAGGGCAAAAACTATTGAAATGATAAAAAAAACAAGTGTACCCGCCAGCA
This sequence comes from uncultured Bacteroidales bacterium, assembly GCA_964589855.1. GTDB lineage: Bacteria > Bacteroidota > Bacteroidia > Bacteroidales > UBA7960 > SKVR01. Next base: position 40,916 of record CAZPVB010000009.1, on the reverse strand, counting down.
CATAGGTTCCGGTTGCATTGCCATAATTGCTGTATGTAACATAAATAGCGAATATCATAATGGCAACTCCAATGATACCCACTACAGTTGTACCGGGAACGACCAACATTTCAAGTAAAATAAAGGTTATCCCAACCAGTATTAATATTAGTATTACTAACCAACTCATTTTGTTTTTGTTTAGGTGAAATTACATAAATCATTGATGCAGTATAATACTGCAGAAATATAGTCAATCGTTGTATTAGGAACATTGTGCTGCTTTTACTTCAATGAGTTGGTTTTTTTCCTGATGATCCGGATGTTCATTGCCTGTTGTATCAATACCAATCCCGTGCTGAAGTACTATTCTTTTCAACTAAAATTCAAATCTGTCATATCCTTTCAATCTGCCTTAGAAGCAACTTTTGAACGTATTTCATTATAGAGTCATTCAATGGTTGCTGTTAATCCCCTATTCAGTATCTCTCGGTACATGGGTTTGAGTTCATCATATTCGCCTGACTTAACAGCACATTTTCCTTTATGATGTATGATCATGGTGCATTGCTCGGCCTGTTCAGGTTTATGTCTGCATACATCAATCAGGGTTTTGATCACAAAATCAAAAGTATTAAAATCATCGTTATGAACGACCAATTCGCGTAGTTCATTTTTTTCAACATCAAATAATTCGTCATGTTTGGGATTTAACTTGGTCATAAGAAAGATTTGTTGAACTGCTTCTGTTCATTTAGCAATATAATTAGTGAGAGATTATGCATAAATTAAAGGAAACAAAGTTATACAAATAAATGCAATACGAAAAGAATTTATCCATTGGCGATTCCTTTTTTACCAAAATTAAGCCGGTTCTCTTCACCCTTTAATAATCTCCTGATGTTTTTGGTATGGGTAAAAAGCACGAAAACACTTACAAATAAGGAAAAAATAATTTCCGCAGGCAAATCGCGCCCCAAAATAACAATAACCACAACAGGAAAAGCGATGGCTGCCGATATTGAACCCAAAGATACGTAGCGGGTGGGCAAAAACACAACCAGGAAAACCACCAGACAGATCAAAACTGCCATGGGAGCAATGGCTGTGAATATACCGGCAAGTGTAGCAATGCCTTTCCCACCTCTGAAACGGGCAAAAACAGGAAACACATGACCGACCAGTGCCATGGCTCCAAGCAGGAGTTGATATACCACAATGGCATTTTGAGTAGTAAAAAGATCAGGACTTAGCAAACGAAACAAATAAACGGCAGCAAAACCTTTCAAAGCATCCAGAAATAAAACCACGGCTCCGGCTTTGTTGCCAAATACCCTTAGGGCATTGGTGGCACCGGCATTACCGCTGCCGTAATTTCTCAGATCAATTTTATAAAAAAATAACCCAAACCATACTGATGTAGGGATAGATCCTAAAAGATAAGCCAACCCGGGTAGCAAAATCATTTGAATATTCCATTCCATAATTCATTATTTTAAGTGACTGACAGCAAAACGAAAAGCAGTTTTTAAAAAAGAACCAAAAGCAATATAATATGTAAGATCATTAATCAGGCATATTTTTAAAAATCTGCTCAATTTAGCAAAAACAAATTTTAAGGTTTATGCTGTCATTGTCGAATGCTTCTTATATCCTCCAGTAGTTTTCGAACTCAAAATTACAATTTTATTTATGATGGTGAAAATTAATTGGTAAATGATAATTTTGTAATTTGAAACCATGAAAATAACTTAATCCTGATACATTTTAATTCTAAAAACATTAATATTTTGAACACCCCATTGTATATTGCCCGGCGAATGGCAGACAGCGAGCAAAAGGTTACCGGAATAGTGAAGAAAATTGCTATCGCATCCATCGCTCTTGGCATTATCGTTATGATCATTGCTGTGGCAGTAGTTATAGGATTTCAGAGCGAAATAAGAAATAAAGTAATTGGATTTGGCTCGCATATACAAATCACCAGTTTTGACGACAATATTTCTTATGAATCGCAACCTATTGACCGCAACCAACCTTTTTTGGAGAACTTATCGGCAATACCTGGTGTAAAAAACATCCAGGTTTTTGCCACAAAACCTGGTGTTATCAAAACAGATGACGAAATACACGGTATCATTTTTAAAGGGGTGGGGAGTGATTTCTCATGGGATTTTTTCAATGAAAAAATAACAGAAGGACGACAAATTGAATATAACGATTCCTTACGCAGTGATGATATCATCATATCAGCTCATATTGCAAAACTTCTTCAGTTGTCTGTAGATGATGATGTTTTTGTTTATTTTATTCAAGATCCTCCCAGGGTAAGAAGATTAAAGGTTGCTGCCATTTATGATACAGGACTTGAAGAACTTGACCAACTTTTCATACTGGGTGATATTGGGCATCTGCAGCGATTGAATGATTGGGAAAACAATGAAGTTGCCGGTTTTGAGATACTGCTTCACGATTTTAAAGATCTGGAAGAAGTTAACGAAACAGTTGAAGTCACAATCCCTTACAATTTGCAAACCAGAACAATCCGTCAACTTTATCCGCAAATATTTGATTGGTTGGCGCTATTAGATATGAATGTTTATGTGATTATTTTTATTATGATATTGGTGGCAGGCATCAATATGATCACCACACTTTTAATATCTGTGTTAGAAAAAACCAATATGATAGGGATATTAAAAGCTTTAGGATCAGATAACAAATTGGTAAGAAAGGTTTTTCTTTATCATGCCGGTTTTCTGATCATGAGGGGAATGTTGTGGGGCAATATTTTGGGTGTTGGATTGCTATCTATTCAGCATTTCACAGGTATCATCAAATTAGACCAGGCAAGTTATTTTGTAAGTACGGTTCCTGTTCACTTCAGTTTACTTTATATATTGCTGATCAATTTAGGAACTTTGCTGATATCTTTACTGATGCTGATCTTACCCAGTTATATTATTGCAAGTGTTTCACCTGTTAAGGCGATCACTTTCAGGTGATTGCTATGTCTGTTTCTGTTGTTGAGTATGGTTGGATTGAGAGTGGTGGAGATTATAGTTTAGATGGTGGAGATGGTTGAGAATGATTGAGATGGTTCAGAGTAGTTTAGATAATAGATAAGCGGGTTGAGAATGGGCATAAAAAAAACCGGATAATTTTTTTATCCGGTTTTTCTATATTTTCCAGGTTTCTCTTTATCAGAATAATAGTCCGATGCTCAGAATGAACTGTCGGGGACGAGTGTCGAAATTATAGGTATTGTCTCCCACTGTAAGGCCATCACTTAGTTTACTCAAACTTCCTTCGTACTTAAGATCAAGGGCAATACTACCTATGTTGACTCCGGCACCTACCTGGAATCCAAATGTTGCAGAATTGTATTTTTCATTCAGGTTTTCTCCCGTGAAAAAGGAACGATCTTCAATATCAGATTCACTGTTCAGTAGAACGGATGCCACGGGTCCGACGCCTAACCTTACAGGACCTAATTTTGTACCAACCAGCACAGGAACATCAATTTTAGAAAAGCGCTGGGTGAAAAAACCTTCGTCCTCAGTGTTAGAATCTACCACTTGCATTTCATTACCAGTGGAAACAAAAAGCAATTCAGGTTGAATAAATACGGCCAGCAAATTAATCTGACTCATCACACCAATATGAAATCCGGTGTAATTATCTGACAATGTTTTTATTTCAGCGCTGCCAAACTGTGGACTTTCGATATCATAGGTTTTTTCGGGTAAAGAACTGAAGTTCATTCCTCCTCTTAAACCAAATTTAATTTGTGCCTGTGTTGTTTGAAATGCAAACAAAAGGGCGAAAATGATCATCAACTTTTTCATGAGCTAGCATTTTGGTTAAACAATATTAATTGGTGTTCTATTGATAGCAATCATTATTCCAAAACTATATATTTTGGATTTTATTATCCTTGCGATTGATTTAAAATTTTGAGTTTTTCTTCGATAATGGCAATATCGGCTTTGGCTTTTTCTATCTTCTTTTCAAATTCTGCTTTCAACACATCTGCTTTTTTTGAGGAAGCAAAAAAACCAATGTTGTTTTCCCAAAGTTTAATATCATTTTGCAAGGCATTGATCTTACCCGTAAGAAAGTTTCTTTCCTTATAAATAATATTATCGGCATTGGGTGAATTTTTCAGATTTTCAATTTTATTTTTGAATCCGATGGTTGATTGTGCCTTACGACTAATGTTGAGTTTGTCGAACTGGTCGTTGATGGTTTTGCGATATTCATTCTGAATTCGATCTTTTTCCTTGATGGGCACGTGTCCAATATCCATCCATTGTCGTTGAAAATCTTTCAGAATTTCCAGATTTTTAACCTTGTCATCAGTATAATCAAATGTTTTGATCTTTTCAATCAACTCTTTTTTACGCGTAAGATTTTCTTCCTGTTTTTCGCCAATATTGGCAAAATAGGCTGATTTTCGATTGAAAAACTCATCGCAGGCTCCTCTGAATCTTTTCCATATCTTATCGGAGACCTTTCTGGGTACCGGTCCAATCTTTTTCCATTGCTGCTGAAGGGTGATCAGCTCATCGGTGGTTTTCTTCCAGTCTTCGCTGTCTTTAAGTGCTTCGGCTTGTGCACAAAGATGCAGTTTTTGATTATAGTTCTCGTTTTGTTCATCTTTATAATGCGAGAAAAACTCCTTTTTTGCTTTGAAAAAACGATCAAGCGCAGATCTGAATCTCACCCAAATTTCGTCATTTACCTTCTTGGGTGCAAAACCAATGGTTTTCCAAACCTTAAAAAGTTCATTAATCTTATCGGTATTGCCCTGCCAGTTCTTAGGTGTTTCGGGTGTTTCAGAGGCAATTTCTTCTGCTTTTTCGCACAAAACAATTTTGGCGGCATAGTTTTTATTCTGTTCTTCTCTCAGGTTATCATAATACTTTTGCCTTCTATCGTTGAGGGCATCGCTGGCAGTTTTAAACCGCTCCCATATCTCATCTTTTTTATCTTTGGTAGTGGGACCGGTTTCTTTCCAGGCTTCATGCAGTTTCTGAAGTTTTTGAAAAGACTTGTTGATAGATGATTCAAGGAGTAACTCCTCCGCTTTTTCGCAAAGTTCTGTCTTGATTTCCAGGTTCTTTTTCAGGTCAAGATCTCTAAGTTCCTTGTTGATCTTTACTTTGTCAAAAAATTTCTCCACCAGGAAATGGTAATTGTTCCACAAGGTATTTTTTGACGCCTGGGGCACCGGTCCAATTTCACGCCATTTATCCTGAAGCTCCTTGAAAATATCGTATGTTTTTTTTAGTTCTTCTTCTGATTCAATCAACTGCCGCAATTCTTCCAGAATGGTTTCTTTTGCTTTCAGGTTATCCTCTTTTTGCTTTTCAAAGGCCTGGTCATAAACATATTTCTTTTTCTTATAAATTGCAAAAGCCTTATCAAACCTATCCGGTAATTCGTCCGTTACATCTTTTGCCTCTTGATCTTTTTCATCGGGGGAGGATATATTTTTTTCATAAGAATCTAAATTTTCGGATTTTACCAGCGTGCGAAAAGCTACCTTTATAAAACCGATATGCTTTCTTATATAAGTTATGTCATCTTTTTCAACGAGTGCTTCCAATGCTTCAACCAGTTCCTGTTTGTTCAATGAACCATATCTTTCTGACAAATCTTCATCTTCTTCTCCTTGAACATTTTGCCCGGTTTCCTCTGCAACATCTGTTTCTTTCTTACCAGACAACTTTTCTTTTTGTTCTTCTGATGCTTGCCTGGATGTTGGTTCTTCCTTTGGTTCTTCTGACAAAACTGGTTTTGTTGATTCTTCAGAATTCAGGTCTTTTTCAGCAGGTTTATCCTCCCTGGTTTGTTCGGTTTGTTTTGATTCAGCAGGTTCGGCAGAATTTGTTGATGGTTCCTTATCTGCGACCTGCTTATTTTCAGCAGTTAAGCTTTCGCCATCCTTTTCTTTCTCTTCATTATCTACAGATTCGGAAGTTGTTTTCTCTCTGTCTTTTTGCGCTTCATTTTCAACCGGTTGTTTCTGAGGGTTCTCATCAGGAGCAACTTCTTTTGATGCTTCTGTTATCTTTTCTTTTTCTTCAGGGGAATGCTCTGAAGATGTCTCATTTGTTTTTTCTTCAGTTTCCTCTGGTTTTGCTGCAGCATCTCTGGCAACATCATTTTGCTGATTCAGGTTCTCTACCCCTTGATCTTGCTCTTTTTCAGGATTGGTTGAACCGGGGTTGAGCAGGTCTTTGTTTTCCATCGTACAATTACAATTAAGTTATTAACTTTTAATAAATTAGTTAAGGAAGAATACAATATCATCTATTTAAAATGCAAAATTACAATAATATTTGCAGAATGCCACTTTTAAGCACTTTCAAAGCAATGTGTAAAAGAAAATTGTTTGGGTTTTTAAGAAGGGTAATGCATTTTATTCTTTGAATATTACCCATAGTCTCAAAATACCTTATGTTAATACCCCAAAGTTTTTTTGTGATAACAGTCAAGTTTTAGCCGTTTGTTTCTTGGGTTAAAGAAAGGGGGGAACGAAATAGATGGAAAAAATGATCAGAATTCGTCTGTATCAAGCATTACCAGAGTACAATCCTCGAGTACCTCTATACCTTCCTGTTCTGCCATCTTTTCCAGTTTTGGGTTATAACTTCCGGGATTAAAAATAATTCTTTTGGGTTTTAAACCCAGTATATAATCCAGGTAGGGTTCCTGCCTCTCGGGATTAAGATACATTGTGACTGTGTGTATGTCAGGAATATCAACCATATCCTTTACAATTTTCACCGAATCGATTTCGGCTTCCACTTTTCCGATAGCCACTACTTTATGACCATATTTTTTCAATCTTTTTACTGCCTTGTATGCATATCGCATAGGAGTAGGACTTGCTCCCAAAACCAGGGTTGTTTTACTCATAAGATTTTAAATTATTAGATGACATATTAAACGGCACATTCAGAAAAGTATCAGAGCATCTTCAACAAACCTCTTTTTATAAAACGTCAGAGTTTTACAAAGTTTTTTTTTAGAGGATTGTATTGATAAAGAACATCTATTGTAAATACTTTTACCTTTAGTCTTTTAGGGTAACGATAGAAAAATCCGGAGCGTCGAGTATATGTTTTTTTACTGTACACTGGCCGGCAGCATTAATGACTGCATCCCTGTATTTATCAGGAAAATTTTCAGGTAAATGTATTTCTATATCAATGCGGTCGATCATTCTTTTTTGGGTATTAAAATGATGCTTTTGGGTTACTTTGATACCTTCTTCGGATAGGTCTCTTTTCTGACAAAATGATTTTACGTACCAGCCGGCACAGGTTCCAATACTAAGTAAAAAAAGATCAAATGGAGAGGGTGCTTCATTATCCCCCCCTGCTTTTTCGGGTTGATCTGTTACCAACTCAAAACCTTTGTATTTGGCTGAGACTTTTTGTTTTTCTCCTAAATAGATTTCCATGTTCGTTTTGTTTTTAAAAATTACTATTAAAATAAGTTTTCAATTGCCTGGGTAAACCAGGATGGTGCGGGGCAAGGTTTTCTCTTTTTAATGTCGATAAATGCCAGAACCGTTTCACCTTTATTCAGTATTTCCTTTTCTTCATTGTATACCTCATAAAAGAAATGCATACGCGAGGCTGGCAGTTCCTTTACAATTGTTCTTAGGGTTAACAAATCGTCATAAAAGGCAGGTCTTATGTATTTGCAAGTGAGCGTAACGATAGGCATCATTACCCCTTTTGCTTCCATTTCTCTGTACGTCATACCAAGTTGCCTCATTGCTTCTGCCCTGCCCACTTCATAATAAGCCGGATAATTTCCGTAATAAACATAACCCATCTGATCTGTTTCCGAATACCTTACCCTTATTTGTGTTTCGCTTATGTACATGCAAAATTTTATTTTAATTTAAAAGCACCAGACTAATTGCCATAACTGCCATACCTGCAAACATTCCGTAAATGGAGAGATGGGATTCTCCATACTCCCTTGCTCCCGGCAATAATTCATCGAGAGAAATAAAAACCATGATGCCTGCTACAGAAGCAAATACAAATCCAAATACCACATTGTTCAAAAATGGCATAAGAATCAAAAATCCCACAACTGCACCAACAGGTTCTGCCAATCCCGATAAAAAACTATGACTAAATGCTTTTCTTCTGCTCTGGGTAGCAAAAAAGAGTGGAACGGATACGGCTATTCCTTCCGGTATGTTGTGAATGGCTATGGCTATGGCAATAGGCAAACCCAGTTTGATATCTTCAAGAGCAACAATAAAAGTTGCCAATCCTTCGGGAAAATTATGCAAACCAATAGCTACAGCTGACATAACACCCATTCTGTAAAGTTTTTTTCGCTTGTCGTACTCCAAAATGCTCTGTTGATCTTCAATATCTTCCACTTTCCTTATCTCATGGGGATTTTCGAAAGAAGGAACCATTTTATCTATAATGGCGATCAAAAGCATTCCGCCAAAAAAACCGGCAATTGCCAAAAAGTTTCCCGTTTGATAAGTTGTATTTTCGAGCATCGACTCAATACTTTTAGGAAATATCTCCATAAAGGAAACATAGATCATTACACCGGCAGAGAAACCCATGGAGACACTGAGAAACTTTGTGTTGGTGGTTTTGGCAAAAAAAGCGATGGCGCTGCCAATTCCGGTAGACAAACCGGCAAAAAGAGTTAACAGAAAAGCAGGTAAAACATTTTCGTAATTATCCGTATACCCAGAAAATATTTCCATTCTTGATTTATATTAAAATTTTTATCGTTTTTGGAAAAAATCAGAAACTAAATTCCCTGACTGAAATAATTATTTCACTAAAAATTAATATTTATTGCTGCCAATTAAGCATCATGATCGAAACGGGTATCCATTTGAAAACAGGAATAAATATAATTTTCTAAATCTCTGATTAAAAGAAGGTAATAGTACATTATATGATGTTTTAATACAATGATCTTATTTCCTGCACCAAACCATTAACTTGCAGACAATGCAAAACTCTTACTACAGATTTTTTTTATTGCCTTCATGATATGCTCCTGGTCGTAACCACACTCCGCCTGCAATTCATTAAGAGTGCCGTGCTGCACAAAACGATCAGGAATACCCAATCTTCTCACTTTTGCATGGTAATCGTTATCTACCATAAATTCAATAACCGCCGATCCCATTCCACCCGTCAAAGCATGATCTTCAATGGTAATGATTTTATCATGATGCGTAAATATTTCTCTCAGCATTTTCTCATCCAGAGGTTTTACAAACCTCAGATCGTAAAGTGCCGCTTCGATTGCATTTTCCTTTTTCAGTTTCTGACAAACTTTTAAAGCAATATTGCCAACGGGTCCGATGGTAATAATTGCCAGATCCTTCCCATCGAGTAATTTTCTTCCCTTTCCAACTGTTACCTTTTCAAAAGGTTTTTTCCAATCCCGTAGTACGCCATTTCCACGTGGATATCTTATTATCCAGGGGTTTTGAGCTTCCAACTGTGCTGTATACATCAAATTCCGCAATTCGGTTTCATTCATGGGAGCAGCAATGGTAAATCCTGGAATACACCTCAAGAAAGAGATATCAAAATTACCGTGATGTGTAGCACCGTCCTCACCTACCAAACCTGCTCTGTCCAGGCAAAAAACAACAGGAAGATTTTGCAGTGCCACATCATGTATAGCCTGATCATAGGCACGCTGAAAAAAAGAAGAATAAATATTGCAAAAAGGGATTAAACCCTGTGCAGCCAAGCCGGCAGCAAAGGTTACAGCATGTTGCTCGGCAATTCCTACATCAAAAGCGCGTTCGGGCATGGCATGCATCATAATGTTGAGCGAAGAACCGGTAGGCATAGCAGGTGTAATACCCACAATTTTGGGGTTTTCTTTGGCCAACTCCAACAGTGTTTGCCCGAATACAACCTGATACTTTGGTGGTTTGTTTCTTTCGCAAGGGGCGATTTTAAGCTCCCCCGTTTTTTTATTAAAAAAACCGGGAGCATGAAATTTGGTCTGTTCTTTTTCTGCGTAAGGATACCCCTTACCTTTTACGGTAACAACATGAAGCAATTTGGGTCCTTTAATAGATTTCAGATCGGTAAGAACCTTTGTAAGGTGTTGTACATCATGCCCGTCAACAGTGCCAAAATACCTGAAATTGAGCGATTCAAACAAATTACTCTGCTTTAGCAATGCGGTCTTCATGGCAGTTTCCATTTTCTGGATCACAACCCGCGTATCAGGTCCATATTTGCTGAGAGAACCTAACACATTCCAGATATCATTTTTGAGTTTATTGTAGGTTTTGGAAGTAGCAATATCGGTCAGGTATTCTTTGAGTGCACCCACATTTTTGTCTATTGCTATGCCATTATCGTTGAGAACAACAAGCAGATTGGCGTTGGCAACTCCTGCATGGTTGAGTGCTTCAAACGCCATGCCTGCCGTCATACTGCCATCGCCGATAACGGCAATATGATTGCGATCTTTTTGGCCCTGTATGGAAGACGCGATCGCCATGCCAAGTGCAGCAGAAATACTTGTGGACGAATGACCTGTGCCAAAAGCATCATATTCGCTTTCAGACATTTTAGGGAAACCACTCAATCCCTCATATTTCCGGTTTGTATGAAATATATCCCTTCTGCCGGTAAGAATCTTGTGTCCGTAAGCCTGATGCCCAACATCCCAGATTAATTTATCGTAGGGTGTGTTAAATACATAGTGCAAAGCAACTGTAAGCTCCACAACACCTAAACTTGCTCCAAAATGACCGGGATTGATGCAGGCAGCATCAATGATAAACTGTCTTAGCTCCTCACATAAAAGTTCAAGGTTCTGTTGATCCAGTTTTTTTAAATCTGAAGGTGAGTTTACCGATGATAATAAATTGCCGGCTTTTATTGCCATTTCTTGAACGTTTTATTCTTTTTACTTAGATTCTACAAAAGTATAAAATAATAGAATTAGAAAAAATCTAATGTAGATTTATGAGATAAAAAGTGATCCAATCTTTTAAAAATGATAAAAATTAACGACAACGCGAGATCATTTTGATCATAACGTGAATCAGCTTTTTCATGATGAAAAAATATCTTTTACCATCAAAGCAAATAATTCTTTAGCGGAATTGCTTTTGAGAGTATTGGTCTTTTTTTTAAAACAAACTCTTACCCTAAGGAAATGTATGCATTAAGATGGATTTTTTAAATATCTTTGTGGCGTTAAATTTATTCAATCTAAATAAGATTAAGCAGTCATATTATCAAAGATCAATTACACTAAATGTTTTATAACGTAAAGTAAAAAAAGACATAGCACCAGGCAGGTTATTCAATCAGATAAGGAATTCAAGGATAAATTGACACATAACAATCTGAGTGTAACTGTTTTTTAAAGCAATTCTTTTTGGTAAAAATTGATTGAAGAAAGTTTGAATAAGATTGTTTACAAAACTTCCAAAATACAGCACTACAATTTATGAAATTGTTAGATCTTCAGAATGGTGAAAAAGGCATAATACAAAAAGTAAGGGGGCGGGGTGCGTTTAGAAGAAGGATCATTGAAATGGGGTTTGTAACAGGAAAAACCGTTGAAGTGATCAAAAAAGCACCCCTCAAAGATCCGATAGAATATCGCATTATGGGATATAATGTTTCCCTCAGGAGCAGCGAAGCAGAGTTGATAGAGGTAGTGCCGCTTGATGACCAGAAACCTTATATTGCCCCTAATTTTGAAGGGGTTCTGATCAAAGAAGGGTTTAAGGTTATTCGCCAGAATGGTAAAAGCATCAATGTTGCTCTTGTAGGCAATCCCAACAGCGGTAAAACAAGTTTTTTTAACCATGCCTCCGGGTCCAGAGAAAAAGTTGGCAACTACAGTGGTGTAACGGTTGATGCCAAGCAAGCTTATCTGAAACAAAGCAAATATCTTTTTAACATAACCGATTTACCAGGTACCTATTCAATCTCAGCATATACACCTGAAGAGTTATATGTGAGAGAATTTATCACTGAGAATCTGCCCGATGTAGTAATCAATATTGTTGATGCCTCCAACCTGGAAAGAAATCTTTACCTCACCACACAGCTCATCGACATGGATATAAAGGTGGTGATGGCCCTGAACATGTATGATGAAATGGAAAAAAAGGGGGATAAACTCGATTATGAATCTTTGGGGAAAATGATCGGAATTCCTATTATACCGGTAGTAAGTACCAAAGGAAAAGGTGTAACGGATGTTTTTGAGAAAGTGATTGAGGTATATGAAGACAAGGATAAAATACAACGGCATATTCATATTAATTATGGTGAATCCATGGAGAAGTCCATCAACACTCTCCAGGATAAAATCAATGCAAAAGGCAATCAACATCTTACAGATAGGGTTTCTTCCAGGTTTATGGCGATAAAATTACTGGAAAAAGATCCGGAGATTTCGCAAAAAATCATGGAAAATTGCTTTAACCACAAAGATATCCTTGAGACGGCAGAACATGAGATTGGGAAAGCAGAAAAACGCAATCATGAAAATAGTGAAACTATTCTGACAGATCTTAAATATGGTTTTATTGCCGGAGCATTAAAGGAAACCCTTCAAACACCAGAAATAGACCGGAGAAAGAAAAGTCAGATCATAGATGTTATCATCACCAATAAAATACTTGGGTTTCCTGTATTTTTGTTTTTTATGTGGGTAATGTTCTCTACCACCTTTTTTCTGGGTAGTTACCCCATGGATTGGATAGAAGCGGGGGTGGAACAACTTAGTGTTCTTATTGAGCGCAATATGAGTGAGGGACCTCTTAAAGATTTGCTTATAAATGGCGTGGTGAGCGGTGTAGGAGGCGTAATTGTGTTTTTACCCAACATTGTTATCTTGTTTCTTTTTATTAGTTTTATGGAAGACTCGGGGTATATGTCGAGGGCCGTTTTTATCATGGACAAACTTATGCACAAAATCGGTTTGCATGGCAAATCTTTTATTCCTATGCTGATGGGTTTTGGGTGCAATGTACCTGCCATCATGGCTACCCGGACACTTGCCAACCAAAACGACAGGTTGCTGACCATGCTCATCAATCCGTTTATGTCGTGTAGTGCACGGTTGCCGGTTTATGTATTGTTTATTACTGCATTTTTCCCCAACTATCAGGGTACCCTTCTTTTTCTGATCTATACCATTGGTATTGCCTTTGCGGTGTTGGCTGCCATTGTATTCAAAAAAACAATTTTTAAGGGTGAAGACGTACCTTTTGTAATGGAACTTCCCCCCTATCGTATGCCTACTTTAAAGAGTATTCTCATTCATATGTGGAGTAAAGCGGTGCATTATCTGAAAAAAATAAGTGGAATCATACTGGTGGCATCTATCATCATTTGGGTTTTGAGTTATTTTCCTTATGGTTCTGAATACAAAAAAGAATTCATTGAAGAACAAGAAAAGATTGAAAGAAATTATGCCTCATCCATCAACACCCTTCAGGCATCAGATTTTACAATGCTGAATGAATTCAGAGAAGAAAAAAATACCAGGATTGAAAACCTGGAGTCGGAGTATTTGCAGAAAAGACAGGAAGAGAGTTTCTTGGGTGATTTGGGTAAGTTTGTGGCACCAGTAATGCGCCCTTTAGGTTTTGACTGGAAAATGACAATCAGTCTGGTTTCTGGTTTGGCAGCCAAAGAGATTGTTGTCAGTACTTTAGGGGTTCTCTACCAGGCAGATGAAAATGTGCAGGCAGAAAGCACTTCCCTTACAGAAAAACTACAGACACAGGTTTACCAGGAAGGAGATAAAAAAGGAGAAAAAGTTTTCACGCCTCTTGTTGCACTTTCTTTTATGATCTTTGTGCTTCTGTATTTCCCCTGTATTGGTGTTTTGGCGGCTATCATCAAGGAGTCGGGAAGCTGGAAGTGGGGTGCTTTTACGGTTTTTTATACTACTGCCGTAGCTTGGATAGCTTCATTACTGGTTTATCAAATCGGTAGTTTATTTGGATTTTGATAAAAAATATTGAAATGATATTTCAGTGGATCATCACCATCTTTATTTCGGCTGTAGCATTCGGATATGCTATTTTTAAAATATTTAAACTCCTGAAAAAGCCCACTTCGAAGAAAAGGGGTAAAGCAGATGACTGCGACACTTGTTCTTCGAATTGCGATGAATGTCCACTGAAAACAGATTTGGATGAATTACTGAGAAAAAAAAGATCAGTCGGGCCTTAAATCCATTAGTGGTTCATTGATCTCATAACATTTGTATTCGCACATGGTATAGGAATTCAAATCTATTTTACCGCCATCAATCGCTACCAAACTGCTGTTGCCAGTTTTGTAAGTAGCGGTGAAAGAATAGTTTTTCTCAACCGGAAGGTAATAATCCCAGCTTGTGGATGCCAGCGTATCCTGATGGATTAAAATATCATCCTCGAAATCTCCTTCATAAACCCTTACTACAACTTCAGGATTTAATTCATCTATTTGTAATTGCACAACAAAAAAACCCATATCAGGCTGATAAGTATTGCAATTGCGGTAATCTTCGTCTGTACAATCTTCGTATTTGCTGTCGCAGGAAAAGAAGATCAGCAAAGGAAAGATCAGAATGGTTAGTTGTGTTAATAGCTTCATAAGGTTACAACATTTTTAAGTTGTTCATATTTTGTTTTAGTCAAGTATAGCATTGGTCAGGTTTAATTTTCTGGTACCATTTGCGCCATCATGAAACAACCACATATTTTGTATTGATAATAAAGGTATTTTATCTTTTACCTGCACTTAACACATTGATTATTTTGGGCAAAGTCATTGATTTTTTTTTCTTCACCAAAATAAAATTACAAAACAGGAGAAAACCTTAAATCTTTTGCGCTGATCAAAGGTATATGATAAGCAATTCCAATCTGAATCCGATGCGCTGGGATTGCAGTGAAGCCTGTACGATGAAAACCATATGCCGCTGAAACAGCCCAGTTTCCTGATCTGAAGAAGGCATCAAGAAACGGTGATACTGTAAGTTGTGATGGCGGATCGATACCAGTACCGGCAAAATTTCCGTAAGAATACATCAAACCACCCCCATAGCGAATTCCGGCAGAAAAGGAGGATGCCGGAAAAAACTCGGTCTCTTTTTGCAAGCGCAATGTCCAGAAATTTCTGATCTCCATAAACTGATAAACCAGATCTTCAGATTGAGCCTGTTGTACTTTTCTTTCAGTGATTCTTCTTCTAAAATCTGTTGTAAGCGAAAACCCATAGCGCGATTCGTACAAACCTGCCATAAACCCATAAGTAAGATCGTTTCTGTTAAAATCCAGAAAACTCCCCAAACGAAATTCAGAAATATACAATCCACTTTTATCAATTCCCGGAAAATCTTTCATTTTGTTGATCAGTTCCATATCGCGGGAAGCATATGCCAGTGCCAGAGCCGATTTGCTTTTATCAGTTGCCTTGGGTTCCTTAAAATCATAGAAAGTGATCATGTCGACCATTTCTTTGTTTTGTGAGGCTACGGCAAGTCTCAGCGGAGAAAACCCATTCTGGTTTACATGGGTAAGGTTGGCGCCGCTTTCTGCCAGATACCATGCCATTACCACATCATCGGCCAATACAGCATAAATAAAAGGGGTATTGCCCGATTTATCTTCTGCTTCCATATCGGCACCATAATCAAGTAGCAAACCGGCAATTTCTTCCTGGCCATACCACGCTGCCAGGTGAAGTGCCGTGGATCCATCTCTTGCTCTTGTATCAGTATTCACGCCGTAAAAAAGTAAAAAGTCAGCCATATAAAAGTTTCCGAAAGAGGAAGCGATCATCAAAGGTGTAATTCCTTTTTGATTTTGAACGTGGATGTTAGCCCCTTTGGAATAGAGTGCGCCGGCTATCTCAACATCATCAGAATAGGCAGCGTATATCATGGCATTATTTCCACGTGTATCCTGATGGTTGATCTTGGTTGTTTTTTCAATCAGGGGATAAATGAGCGTATCGTTTCCCGAAAGCAGTGCGTACATTAAAGCATTCATGCCCTGATAGTCGGTGGTATCTGCATTGGCACCATTATCAATCAACAGGTTCATAATCGAATCATTCTCATTCTGTATGCTGTACATAAGCGCAGATATACCGTAATAATCAGCGATATCGGGGTTTGCACCTTCCTGGATCAATACTTCTACCTGGTTGGTTTTATCCTCAAACACTGCACTTAAAAGTCGCAAGTCTTTTTCAATATCTAAAGAAGAGGGTGCAGCATTCAGATTGAAAAAAGTAAAAAGCAATAATAAACAACCTTGAAAGCAGAATATAAAAAAAGAGGATAAATGATAGTTCATCTGTTTATAATTTGATTCATTCGGTCAGATGGAGCTCGCCAAAACTCCGGTTTTGTATTTCTGTCCATGCTACGAAATCTAATCATCCGCGTGTGTGTCAATAATCTTGTCATGGCTCGGTTCAAAAACGAGAATTAAGCAGAACTTAGCGAAGCGATCTCATGAATACCTATTAAAAAAAACATTATATGAATAATTTGGCGCTTTCTTGCAAAGACTAATTACACTAAGTGAATGGACAAATGATCGATAAAGACTTGTTTTTTTATTGATCTCATCAACAAGAAACCCATTACTTTTCTTTCTATGGCAACGTTTCCTTTGTTTCAGGGTTGATTAGAAAAATAAATTTTCTATCAAAATTCATACCCGTATATTGACGGAAAGGCTAAAATATTAATTTAATTTCAATAAGATAATCATAAAAATATGCTTTTCCTAAAAATACCCCAACAGAAATACTTTCAATTGTTTTTATCTTTGCCAAAGTTTACATGTTATGAGATACTTTTCTTTCACAAGAAAAGATTCTGCGATGATAACAAATCTAACCCGAAAAGTTTATAAAACTTTGGAAATAAAGCAGATTTTATCAGAATACTGGGGGTATTCCTCTTTCAGACCTTTGCAGGAAGAGATCATTACTTCGGTATTGGATGGGAATGACACCATTGCCCTGCTACCCACAGGCGGCGGAAAATCAGTTTGTTTTCAGGTGCCGGGGTTGGCGCGTGAAGGGGTTTGCATCGTTATATCCCCGCTTATCGCACTGATGAAGGATCAGGTTCAAAATCTGAAAAGCAGGGGTATAAAAGCCGCTGCTGTATATTCAGGCATGCACAGCACCGAAATTGATATCACCATCGATAATTGTATCTACGGAGATATAAAGTTTCTTTACATGTCGCCTGAGCGCCTTACTACAGATATTGTAAGGATGCGTCTTCCTAAAATGAAGGTAAATTTGGTGGCCATTGATGAAGCACATTGTATTTCGCAGTGGGGTTATGACTTTCGTCCGCCTTACCTTAAAATAGCAGAAATAAAAGATATTTTGCCCGAAACCCCTTTCCTGGCGCTTACCGCAACGGCTACAGAAGAGGTGATTCATGACATTGGAGATAAACTCCAAATGAAAAACAGGCAGATTTTCAGGCAGAGTTTCGAGCGAAGCAACCTGGTATATGCTGTCCTTAAAGAAGAAAATAAACTTCAGCGCCTGTTGAAGGTTTGTAATAACGTAAAAGGTACGGGCATTGTATATGTGAGAAACCGCAGGAAAACAAGGGAAATATCCGATTTTCTGAACAAGAACAAAATACCTGCTGATTTTTACCATGCCGGTTTGGATGCCAAAACCAGAGATGCCCGTCAGGAAGCCTGGATCAGGGAAAAAGTAAGGGTTATTGTTTCTACCAATGCTTTTGGCATGGGGATAGATAAACCCAACGTCAGGTTTGTGGTTCATATGGATCTTCCCGATACCCCTGAGGCTTATTTTCAGGAAGCAGGCCGTGGCGGGCGTGACCAGAAAAAGGCATATGCGGTTTTACTTTTCAATCAGTCAGACGTTATAGAAGCAAAAAAAATTATAGAAACCTCCTACCCTCCCCTGGATTTTATCAAAAACGTATATAATGCTGTTGGCAATTACCTGCAACTTGCCGTGGGCAGCGGAAAAAATAAACGCTATAATTTTAATTTAAATGAGTTTTGCAATCATTTTGCATTGGAAAAACTCACTACCTACAATGCTTTGAAGATTCTCGAAAAAGAAGGTTACATTGCACTTTCTGAGGCGTTTGCTCATTCTTCAAAAATTCATTTCTACCTCAATAAAGAGGAGTTGTATCGTTTTCAGGTTGCCAATCCTTTGCACGATCAGTTGATCAAAACCATTCTGAGATCCTATACCGGTTTGTTTACCGAATTTGTAAAGATTACCGAAAAGGATCTGGCAAAAAGAATCAACAGGGATGAAAAAGATCTTGTAAAACAACTAAGAAAGCTTCATCAGCTACATGTTATTTATTACGAACCACAAAATACACGTCCCCAGATTGTTTTAACAGAAGCAAGAGCAGATATAAAATACATAAGCATCTCGGGCGAAAATTATCGCGACAGGAAGATTTATGCTGAAAAACGACTTCATGCCATGCTCAATTATATTCAGTCAGAGAATCGTTGTCGCAGTGTTTTGCTTTTGGAGTATTTTGGTGAAAAGAATATAAAACCATGTGGCAGGTGCGATGTATGTCTGAAAAGAAATAAAGCAACCCTTGAGGATGGGGATTTTCAGGTTATATCCAAAACTTTGAAAACATATGTAGAAAACGAGAACCTGACTATAGAACAACTTTTGCAAAAATTACCTGATGAAATTCCTGAGAAAAAAGCACTAATGGCAATTTACTATCTCATAGATAATGGCAAAATTGTATATAAAGAGAAAAGTGGTGAGATGCAATGGACTGGAGAAGACTAATAACTGAATAACAGTATGTTAGTTGCATTTTTCAGAAACAACCCTTTTTATGATAGGAGATATCTCATGGGTTTTTAAGGGTTTATACAAACACTCTGTGATATGAATTCCTTTTTTGATCATTGTTTCCACATTATCCGCTTTGTCCAGCAATCCAATCATTTTCGGAAACCTTGATATTGGAGAATTAAACAGGTCATTAAATTTACTTACATCCATAGAGTCGAGCGAATCATAATCAATAATCAGGATATCAGGTATTGAAGTATGATTAAATTCTTGCGTAATTATATTTCTGCCATCATAATGTGTAGCATGATAACCCAGGTAACTCAGTGCAATATTTACCAGTTTCTGGTTTAGCCTGGAGAATCCGATATAAGCAATTTTTATCCCATTTTTGGAGGATTTATTTGCTTCCGGGATTTTATCGTGTATTTTGTCGCAAATCTCTATCTTTTGCTTACGGGTTACTTTTATGGTAAACCAAAACACACTGCCCTTGTTAGCAGAACTTTCATAACCGATCTTGCCCCCCATCTGATCAACAATTTCTTTACACAGCGCAAGACCTAAACCGGTTCCTTCATATTGTCTGGCAGAATTTTTCTCTAGGTTCATAAAGGGTTTAAATATGTGTTCTTTTACATAATTGCTTACCCCTGTGCCGGTGTCAGAAACTTCAAATCTGATCCAAACATCACTTTCGGCAGGTGTTGTCAATTTATGAAGATTCAGAAAGTTATGATCGGAAACTATGCTTGTTTTCAGTTCTATAAGTCCGTTATCAGTAAACTTATATGCATTTTGCAAAAGGTTATCCACAACTTTGGAAATCAATAGCTGATCGCCTTTAATAAGATCAGGTACTTCCTTGCCATGCGAATACTGAAAAGTAACAGATTTTTCATTGTTGGCAGAAAATTTACCAATCTTCCGATAAAAGATATCTTTTAGTGAGAAAACTACTTTGCCTGCCGAAATATTTCCTCTTTTTATGTTGGAATAGTCAAGTATTAAATCAATAACATCTTTTAGGTTTGAACCTGAATCTTTCAGCATTTTCAGGTATTCGGTTTGTTTTTCATCTAGTTTTGTTAGCGCCAGCAATTCAGTAATACCCATCACACCCGCCAATGGGGTTCGTATTTCGTGGCTTAGATTTGCCAGAAAGTTTTGCTTCAATTCCATGGTTTTATTGGCCAGTTCTAATTCCTGCTCAAGGGCTAAGCTTCTCTTGTGAGAAGTAATGTCAGAAGCAAAAAAGGAAAGCCCAATTTGCTTATTATCTTCAAAAATGGGATTTACTGATATTTGGAAGATTTTCTGCAACTCCCCAATCTTTACTTTTTTCTCTATGATCATTTGATGATTGCTGAGCCCTTTGTTGATAATACTTTTCCAGAAAAGGGTTTCAGAAGTACTTAATTGACTAAAAACATCGATGTTGTTTTTCCAGGTTATATTGTAAAGGTCGTAGAGCAATGCTTTAAACCTGGAATTGGCATAAAATATTTTGAAGTCATTGTTTAATGCCCAGATGGCATCACCGGTATTTTCAAGCAAGGCGAGCATGTTTGCCTGGCTTTGGCGGAGTTGCATTTCAGCCTGTTTTCTTCTGATCGCCTGTGTGGTTATATGAGAAAAGATTAGCAGGTTTTCTCTTTCAATAAACTCCTGATCTGGTTTACCTGCAAGAGTGATGGAACCGAAAAGTTTTTCGTCAGCGATAAAAGATGCACAAATAAACCACCCTACATTGATGATTTTGTCTATCGAACAGGCAATGGTTTTGGGAATATTTTTCAGAGAAACTTCATAAACCGATTGAAAGAAAACGACTTTGTCTTTCAGGATGGTGTTAAAGTCTTCAGGTTTTATTTTAATTTTCCGGTCAAAAATATTAAAACCGGCAATCCGGCAAATTTTTATTATAACATTTTGCTTTAAATTGGTCTGGGCAAAAGAAAATGTATTTTCTGAGGAGTTGAAATGGGTTGTAAAAGCAAATTTGGCATCGAAAATATTTGTTGCTTTCTCAACGATATAAGAAGGTAGATCATTTAGTGCTATTTTATCTATTCCTGCGGCATATTGGTTGATTGCCTTTTGAATTCTGATCGTTTTCTGAAGTTTATCAAACTCTTTGCGGGATTGTTGATAAATATACGGATTGAATTTTAGCACTGCAGGCTCATTCACTCTTTTGGAAGATTGTATTTTTTGATTGTTAATAAAGAATCTTTGTTTGTTGGTAAGCATAAAGAGCCTTGTCTTTGGGCGATTAAAAACTGGACAGTAAAGAATTAATACATCACCCAAAAATACATTTAAAAAGTAAAATTTACATCCGTGTAATGCCTAAAGAATATGCGTATTTCCTTTTATTTTTGAATAGGTAAATTTGGCAAAAAAAGAGAATAACTGAGAGATAAAGATTTACCAGGGTTTTTTGATAAAATCAGCCATTTTATTGAGGTGTAAAACCTTGTCTACGGCATTGAGTTTAATCGCTTCTTTGGGCATTCCAAAAACCACACATGATTTTTCATCCTGTGCAGCAGTTCGGGCCCCGGCCTGCTTCATTTCCAGTAACCCTTTTGCTCCATCTGCGCCCATCCCGGTCATGATAATTCCCAGTGCATTGCGACCTGCATACCTGGCGGTAGACCGGAACAAAACATCCACCGAAGGACGGTGCCTGTTCACCAAAGGACCATCTTTTACCTCCACATAGTATTTGGCACCGCTTCTTTTCAGTAAAGTGTGTTTGTTTCCAGGTGCAATAAGTGCGCGCCCTCTGATCACAGTATCACCGTTCTCGGCTTCTTTAACAGTAATTTTGCAAAGTTCATCCAGTCTTTGGGCAAAACTCCGGGTAAAAACCTCTGGCATATGCTGCACGATGACAATACCCGGTGAGTCGGCAGGAAGTACTTCAAGGAGTTCTTTCAGTGCTTCGGTACCTCCTGTTGATGCCCCAATGGCAATGACCATCTCAGTGGTTTTGATCATACTTTGGTTTGAGGAAAAAGATGCCGGCATCATTACATCTGCAGAATATTTTGGTTCCACTCTTTTGGATGGTTCAACCGGAAAATGTTTTTTGTTTTTGTTGATTTTTGTCCATGCAGCAGCTTTTACCACATCGCACAAACGGATACGTGATTCTTCATAAAACTCCCGACTGGATAATTGTGGTTTTGTGATAATTTCTGCTGCTCCCAACTCAAGTGCAGTCAATGCAGTTTCTGTACCCGATGCTGTTAAACTTGAAATAATAACAACGGGAATGGGATGTTGCTGCATGATTTTTTTCAGAAACGTAATACCATCCATGCGCGGCATCTCAATGTCAAGTGTCATAACATCGGGCACTTCTTTTTGAATCTTTTGTGCTGCATAAAAAGGATCAGCTGCTGTACCAATAACCTCTAACTCCTTATCCGAAGAAAAAATAGTAGTAAGCGCTTGTCTTACCACAGCAGAATCATCTACAATTAACACTTTAATTTTATTTGTTGAAGCCATTCGAATAAATTTAGGATCATTTTGAATTTATAAACGCATGAAGCAAAATATTTATGAAAAAACATACAACCATGAAAATAGTCAACATGGTATTCTCTTTCTGGAAAAGCGAGACAGACAAAGAGGCAATGATCTTATAGAAAAGATGCCCAATACCCGTTGCTGCTATCATTGGGTCTTTTAACTTGCAGGACTTTTTTGAATGATCTTTTGCAATACTGCTCCTGTGCCTGTATTAAACTGTATTTTGCGACCATTTTTACCACCCAGACTTTGCCCTGAAATCCTGATATTCAATTCTTTTAAAACCTGCTGAGCAATCAAAATATTTCTTTCGCCTATGTGAAACTGTGAAATATTGGTATCAATCACTTCCCCTCCTCCAAACACTTTGGCTATAATGTTTGATTTTTTTGAACCGTTAGCGATCATCTTTTCCAGTAATTTCTCAATGGCAATATTGCCATATTTTGGCGAGGCCAAGCCTTCCCCATTCCACAGAGGAAGCATATAATGATTGATACCTCCTATTTTCAGAACCGGATCATACATGCAAACAGCTACGCACGAACCCAGTATGGTATTAACCAGGTAAGGTGTTTTGCTGGCAAAGAGGGTAGAAGGGTACAAAAAATGAGTTTTTAGTTCCATCCAGTCAACAGTTAAAACATTTCACTATTATCATCATCAAATAAAAATTCATTTCCGTCACTTGATTCAGATGAATCATTTTCAGGAACTTCTCCAGGAGGTAAGCATACAGTAAAAGTGGTTTTCTTGTTCGGATAGCTTTCCAGTTCGATAGAACCATTCAGCAGATCGAGAATTGCCTTGTTTACGGACAAGCCCAGACCATGTCCACGATTGATTGAGTTGATCCCGCTATCCAACCTTTTAAACCGGTCGAAAATTATTTTTTTATTTACTTCCGATACCCCTACCCCATGGTCAATTACAGAAACACATAATTTGGTCTCTTGCAACCATACCTTTATAATGACCTCATTTTCGTTGTGACTGAAATTTACTGCATTGCTGATCAAATTAGAAAGGATGATCTTCAATTTTTCTGCGTCCGTATAAAAGTAAAAACGACTTTTGGCAGGTTCATTAAGTTCTGATTCTACCAAAAAAGTAATACCCTTTTTGTTTGCTTCATATTTGAAGGTTTCCACCAAATTTTCAATCATTTGAAAAATATCCACTTTTACGATCTCCGGCATCCAGTCGCCGGCTTCAAGTTTGGCTGCAGCAAAAATATTCTTCAACTGAAAATCAAGGTGAAACGCTTCTGAATGGATCATCTGCACCATGGATATCGCCTTATTCCAATCTTCCTTTTTAACATCGAGGATGTTGCGGCTCAATCCTAAAATGGCAGCAAAGGGGTTGATAATCTCATTGGTAATATTGGAGATAAAATGACTCTTGAGCGATTCCGATTCCTCCAATCTGGCATTCACTTCTTTTAACTGTTTGGTCAGTTTCTGAAGTTCTGAGATAGAGCTTTTGTTTTCACTGAACCTTTTCTCAAGTTCTTTCAGTAATTCTTCATCGGTAATTTTATACATATATGATCACTTTATATTTTAAATTTCTGTTGTGTCTTGATGTTATTAATAACGGAATGATTTGCGTTGCACGTAAAATATCACAAAATAAAACAAGCAGACTTTCATTTTTATTTGCATGGATGAAGCACTATAAAAGCAGCTATATTCTTTCTGTAAATGACTTTACATTTTAAACTTTCATAAATATTGTGGGTTTTAATTGTACAAGAGGCACAGTCATTCCGGTAATAGATTCGCTGTGCCCGAGAAAGAAATATCCACCGGTTTTCAGGTTCCGGCAAAGCTTGTTGATGACACTTTGTTGTGTTTCCCTGTCGAAATAAATCAATACATTACGACAAAAAATAATATCAAAATCTTCTTTTAGCGGATATTTTTCATCCATAAAATTTAGTCGCTGATAATATCCTTTGTTTCGCAATTCAGCTACAACCCTTACCTGTGGTTTTTCCCGGTCTTTAGATCTGAGAAAATACTTCTTTTTGAGTTCCATTGGAATGTTCATGATTCTGTCTTCATGATACACTGCATCAATAGCTCTTTTGAGAATTCTGGAAGAGATGTCGGTTCCCAAAATCGAATAATCAATTTTGTGCTGATTTTTTGAAAATTCAGAGATTACCATTGCAAGGGTATAAACTTCTTCACCGCTCGAACATCCTGCACTCCAAACCTTTAGTGTTTTGCTGAGTTTGTTTTTATGGATAAACTCCGGCAGTACAGTACTTTTCAGAAAATCGAAGTGAGAAGGTTCTCTGAAAAAATCAGTTTTGTTGGTGGTAACCACGTCAATCATATGAACCAGTTCCATTGCCTCCCCCTCTTTACTGAAAACAAAATCGCAGTATTCTTCATAAGAGGACATTTTCATATCCCTCAAACGTTTCTGCAAACGACTTTGCAGCATTACCTTTTTGGCGGGTGGCATTTTAATACCATATTCTTTGTAAATAAAATTACTCAGGCGTTCGAAAATGCTATCGGGCATTTTAATTT
Organism: uncultured Bacteroidales bacterium; assembly: GCA_964589855.1. Taxonomy (GTDB): domain Bacteria; phylum Bacteroidota; class Bacteroidia; order Bacteroidales; family UBA7960; genus SKVR01. The sequence continues at coordinate 15,982 of CAZPVB010000009.1, read as the reverse complement.
TGTAAATGGCTGAAAGTGTATTTACAGATTCATTAGTGCTTTCAGCAGAAGAGGTATCATTCATTTTTATAACATATTAAAAAATTAAACATTATTAATACATAAAAATCCCAGGTAAAATTTTATTTTTCCAATGTTTTAATGAAATCAAAAAAATATTAAAAAAATGCTGTGTTAAGATTTTTTTTCGAGGGTCGATTTTTCTGAAAATTCAGACTCAATCTTGCTTTTAAAAACAGCGTATTTTTCTGCCAAAAAGGGAATTAAATTTTTGGCTTCTTCCAACTGATTATTCCTCAGGTATCTGTCAATAAGTTTGGCTGTGGCATGTAATTGTGAAGCGCCAATATTTCCCGAAAGTCCTTTAATGGAAAGAACAATGAGGTTTAATGCGTTGTAATCATTCATTTCAAGAGCACTAAGGGTTTTTTCATAGATCACCTCCATGTCTTCCATAAAAGAAGCAAAGAGCTCATGTACGTCAAATTTGCTTTCCTGAGCAGTTTTTAATATATGGTTTATGGTGTTTTGGTTGATAACAGGTTTGGCATTAATATCCTGCCTGGTAAACAATTTTAGTTTTTGATGGTCAGTACCGGCAGATATTTTCTTTTTCCACGCCGAGAGGATTTCTGTTAAATGGTTTGGTTTTACGGGTTTTATCAGGCAGTCGTCGAAGCCTTCACGGCGATATTTATTATCATGTGCAAAAGATTCGTCGGCAGTAAGAACAATGATTACCGGAAGATGCTCATGATCTTTTTTTAATTGATGAAGGGCGGTAACCCCATCCATAAAAGGCATCAGATGATCCATCAGAATGACATCGTAATGCATATCGGGGAAAATATCAAAAGCGTTAACATTCGATTCTTTAAGCATTTCAATGGCTTCAGCTCCATTGGAGGCAAGATTGACCTTGCAACCGATCTCCTCGAGCATAAGTTTCATAACCTTTTGGTTTACTTTCATATCTTCTACCAAAAGTACCGAAAGATTCAACTGTTTGTTTTGCGGAATTTCTGCCGCATGATCTTTTATGTGTTGAGGATCAGCGTTTTTTACAGGGACATGAAAACCAAAGGTACTTCCTTTACCAGACTCACTCTCCAGAAAAATCTTTCCCTCCATCAATTCCACAAGTTGTTTGCTGATGCTCAAACCCAATCCGGTTCCCTTAAATGCCCCGGTATTTTGGTTTTCGAGCTGTGCAAATTCCTGAAAAAGTTTTTGCTGATCATCATCAGTGATACCAATACCTGTATCTTCTACTTTTATTTCCAGTATAAAACCATCATTTTTTTGCTGGAGCAGGTTTGCGATAATTTTGATATACCCCTTGTTGGTAAATTTGATGGCATTGGTATAAAAATTAGATATGACCTGTACAATTTTGTTCTCATCAGCGGTTATATAATAAGGTATTCTGTCATCAATCTGAAAAGACACTTCAATATTTGTTTGATCAACTTTTGCCGAAAAGAATGTACTTAGATTTTTTATGATCTCCCTGATATTGAAGGTTGCGTTTTTTACCTTCATCATCCCCGATTCTATTTTGGTGAAGTCCAATACATCATTCACCAGGCTAAGCAAAGTATCGGAAGAGGTTTTCAAAGCCTCAATATAATCTTTTTGGGTTTCACTCAGATCGGTTTTTTCAATCAGATGTAAAAGCCCTACAATGCCTCCAATGGGGTTTCGTATTTCATGACTTAATTTGGCAAAAAACCGCTGTTTCATATCAGTTGTTTTCCTGGCAATTTCCATATCATGGATAATTTTTTCATTGTTCTTTTGCCACGAAACATCCTGTATGGTCATGATCATACGGGTTGGTTGGTTTTCATCATCGTAAAATATTTTACCTGCCGAATGGATATACCTTACCTGAGAACGCTTGTCAATAATCCGGAAATCAATGGAGAAATTTTTTCTCTGGTCAGAGATAAGCTTCTCCCGATACATCCTGTAACGATTCCTGTCATCAGGATGTATGATCTGCATCATGCTTTCTTCGGTAAAAGCATTTTTTTCTCCAGGTGTTTGTATATCCAGAATATCAAAAAAAATATCGTTGTAAACATATTGCTTTTCATGGAAATAAACATCACAATTGCCAAGTTTGGCAATATCTTGTGCTTCGGTAAGTTTTTCCTGGCTTACAACAAGTTCGTCATGTATCACTTTATCACTGGTAATATCTGAAACAACCATGGTAAGTCCTTCAACCATACTTTTCTCATTTTTGCGTATGGTAAATTTGGCATTAAACCAGAATAGATTGTTTTCATGCAGTAATGAGAATTCGAAATTCTGAGTTTTTTGCGATTCCAGCACCCTTTTGATGCATCGCATCATTCCTTCAGATATTTTTGAAGGAAATACATCCTGAATTTTTTTTCCAAATATCTTCACATGATGAAAACACCGGAATCTTTCGTATTTTTCTTTTTGAAAAGTTTGAACGAATTTTCCCTCGGTGTCAAGTCCAAAGACCATATCATCGATTGATTCGATTGTTGTTCGCAAGGTTTCCTTTGCCTGCAGGAGTTCTTTCTTGGTTTTATGTCTGAAGATGGCAATTTGTATGGCAGAAGCCAATACTCTTTCATCAAAAGGTTTGATAAGAAATCCGTTGGGTTCGGTTTTCATCAATCTTTCAATGGTTTCGCTATCGGAACTGGCTGTGAGATACACAACAGGTACATCAAGGTACTTTCTTATTTGCTCTATGCAATTGATACCATCTATTTTACCAGGCAAAATAACATCCATGAGGATCAAGTCGGGACATAACCGGGAAGTTTTTTCCAATGCTTCCTCCCCGGTCCTTATCTTATCGAGCACATCGAAGCCCATATCCTCCAATTTACTTTTGATAAAATTGGCAATAATCATATCATCTTCAACAATGAGTACCTTTTGCTTCACCATGCCCATCTTCTTTTAGGGTAATACCTTTTTGTTTTCCCGGAAAAAACTTAAAGTTTTTTCAATAGATTCAACAGTTCCTGATAAGCATCGGGAATTTGTGTAGCCAATGAAATTGCCTTTTCTTGCTCTCCTTTCTTTGCAGCATTTTCGCTATCGGATGCCAGTGCGCGTAATTGCGAGGCACCTATTGATCCACTTATGCCTGACAAAGAGTGAACACTGCTACGCAGAAGTTCGAGATCCTGAGACTGGATGGCGTTTTGAATTTTACCAATCAACTCTTCTGCCTCGGGAACAAAAGAATCAATGATATCGGTAACCAGCTCCGGATTCCCTTTGGAATATTCCTGGAGCATATTCATGGTTTCCTGATCAATAAGATCGATGTTTGCGTATTCTTTTACAGTCATATTCATAGATTATTGTTTTACAAGGGTGTTTTGGTTTTTTCAGGATGCCATAAGATCAACTTTTCGCATTTGCTGTTAGCGTTGATTCAGACCGATGCCCATTCAAATGATTGTCATGTCCGTTGCTATTTCCATTGTTTTCATGCTGTTTTCTCTCGTGATAAAAATTTTCGGTGTCTTTTGTATCTCTTGTTACTTTAAAAAATGCTACCATCTGCTGCAGTTGATCTGCTTGTTTCGATAGTTCATCGCTACTGGAAGCCATTTGCTCACTGGCGGCGGCATTTTGTTGTGTAACGTTGTTGAGCTGTTGCACAGCGCTGTTTACCTGATCGGCACCTGAATTTTGCTCAATGCTTGCAGCAGCAATTTCCTGTATGAGTTGTGATGTTTTTTCAATTTCAGGTACAATAGCAGATAACTTTCTTCCTGCCTCTTCAGAAATAGATACACCTGAACTGGATAGTTTTTCAATCTCGTTGGCTGCAACCTGAGATCTTTCGGCAAGTTTTCTTACCTCACCAGCAACCACGGCAAATCCTTTTCCATGTTCACCTGCACGGGCTGCTTCAACGGCAGCATTCAATGCCAGTATATTGGTTTGCCTGGATATTTCACCAATGATAGAAATTTTATCGGCAATATCTCTCATTACTTTTATGGAATCATCTGTAGCTTTACTGCCTTCCACAACACCATTGGCTGCCTGAAGCGTAATTTTTTCCGTTTGTCTGGCATTATCGGTGTTTTGTTGTATATTGGCAGCCATTTCTTCCATAGAGGTAGATACCTCTTCTACCGATGAAGCTTGCAAAGATGCTCCTTCACTGACTTCTGAAGATACACCTTTCATTTGATTGCTGGAAGAACTTAATCCTTCGGAAACATCTATAACCGATAATATAATTTCCCGGATGCGGGATAGCATTTCGTTGAGATGTTTGCCTACTGTGCCAATTTCATCATCCTGTCTGATATCAACAGAAACATCAAGATCGCCTTTTGCCACCTTTTGAAAAGTATGGTTGAGTTTGTTTAGTGGAGCAGAAATATAATTGGCACTTATATAGAAAATAACCAGAAACATACCTGCAAGTGTAAAAATAAGAATTCCCAGAAATGATAACATTGCTCTGTTTTCGTCAGCAATTATTTCGTCCAGGTCTTTTGAATAATAAACAACGCCGCAAGGCTCTCCGTTAAAATCGGGTAAAGGAAAAGTCGTGATAGCCCGTTTACCATCAATCTCAAAAAACGACTGATTTTGCCCGGCAGAAAGGTGTTTTTCCTCTATATTGCTGATGTTATAAACGTCATCAGAGGTAACAAATGTGAAACTACCTACTTTTTCATTCTCTTTAAGTTCCCATGCAATTTCAGCAGACTTGTCATCCAGGAAAACCATAAGATGCTCATTATGTGCTAGTACCATTTGAGATATGAGCTGGTTAAAAGGAAACAGACTTTCTGTAGAACCTATGTATCTGTTTTTGTCGAATATGGGGCTGATGCCTCTGATGACAAAACCACCCCTGCCTATTTCAATACCCTTTACAGGTTTTTGTGTTTCAGATATTTTTAAAACAGAAAAGCGAAATGAGGAAAGATCGTCGCCACCATCACCATCACCTTTGGGCCGCCATGTACGTAAAAAGCTTTGAGCCGGAGGTTTGTGGAAATGTATGTTGAGTGCATCTGTATACCCGGTAATATTTTTCATTGATTGTATGTAGTCACTCACCATCATTTTCAGTGTATCTCGTCCGCTTTCATCATTTTCGATGGCATAGGCTGCATGCAATCCATCGAGACTGGCAAAACCGGCAGAAACAGAAAGCGCCTGATCGCTGATAGATTCGATTTGCTGCAGAAAAACTTTTTGAAATGCGTCACTGTCTTCCCGGGCAATGTTTCTGATCTTGTTTTGATTGATGTTGTTGATAACAAAAAAAGCTACAATCCCTAAAATAACTGCAATAACCGTTACAGGCAGAAGAATGCGGGCTTTAATAGTTTTGAAACGCATAATTAATATTTTTGATGAATAGAAAATAAAAAATTGTCTTTAGAAATTTGTTTATTATTGTTTATTCTGACGCTTTTTATCTTTATCCAGGGGTTGAAATCCTTTTTCTTTCAAGCAAATCTCTTTTATCGTTTTCAAGAATCATTCAAAACTCATCCAATCCAATTCAATCCATTAATCATCCCTGAAGATTTCCCGCTGAGCGATCAGAACTTTTCAAAATCATCATCACTGGCACTGCCCATATTCAGCGATACACCATTTTTTTCATGCTTCACCCCATTTTTAGGCAGTTGGGTATGTTGATCCTTTTGTTTGGATTGATCGAAGATTTGAGAACCGAATTTTTCAGCGGGTTTTACTACGTGTTGTGTTTTTTGGTTTTTTCTGGATGCAGAAGCTCTTTTCTGATCCAGTTTGAAGTACGATACCATTTCAAGCAATTGATCGGCCTGACTGGCGAGTTCTTCACTGCTTGTAGCCATTTCTTCGCTGGCAGCAGCATTTTGCTGGGTTACCTGGTTGAGTTGCTGTATGGCGCTGTTTACCTGATCGGCACCAGAAGTTTGTTCAACACTGGCAGCTGCAATTTCCTGTACCAGTTGCGATGTTTTCTGTATCTCAGGCACAATCTCCGACAGTTTTTTACCCGCTTCTTCTGATATGCCTACACCAAATTTTGAGAGCTTATCTATTTCGGCAGCTGCCACCTGCGATCTTTCAGCAAGTTTCCGCACCTCGGCAGCAACCACAGCAAATCCTTTTCCATGCTCGCCTGCACGAGCTGCTTCTACTGCTGCATTAAGTGCCAGAATATTGGTTTGCCTCGATATTTCACCAATGATGGTTATCTTTTCTGCTATGTCGCGCATGGCACCGACAGCCTGCTCTGATGCTTTGCTACTTTCCATAATACCTGATTCAGCATGTTTTGCAATTTTTTCGGTTTGCCTTGCATTATCTGTATTTTGCTGTATGTTGGCAGCCATCTCTTCCATAGAGGAACTGACCTCTTCGGCAGAAGAAGCTTGTTCGGTACCTCCCTGACTCATTTCCTGTGCCGTTGATGACATCTGCTGACTGGCAGCGGCAATGTTATCGCTACCCGTTACTACAGAACCGATTACATCTCTGAGTTTGATGAGCATTTTTTCCATGGCACGGGCCAGCTGGCCGATCTCATCATGCTGACCGGTAAGCGATTGGTCTATTTTTACTGTAAGATCTCCTTCCGCAACCGTTTCTGCAATGCCCACCCCTTCTTTTACGCCATTGGTAATCATTCTGGTAATCGTTAAACCCAACCCCAATGCCACTATAATTCCTATAACCAAGGCAATGGCAACAGTTGTATTGCTCTGAACAATAGTAGCATCACCAGATTCAACTTCACTTTCTGCTACCGCAACATTGATGTCATAAAGTTGTCTGAAGGACTCCATAAATTGATCGTGTGCCCGCGCAGATTCAACACCAATAGCGTGGCTCATTTGTGCAAAATTTTCAACGGCATTTTGCGCCTCACGATTGATAAGGGCAAAATAATTGAACACATTGTCGGCAGAAGGGATCATGACCTCCTCATAATGTTGCATCGCTGCCTGTTGATTTCCCTGACTAATGTATTGTTTGATGCGATGCACAGCAGCATGAAAATTATCATGGTCGGTCATCATGTTGTTCATGTTCCGGTTGATCTCTGCATTTTGGGTATTAAAATCGGGAAGCCATTGCCCGAAATTACAGGCGGTGGCATCGTCGCCCCCATCAAAAGAACTCATATTCTGAATGGCATTGACTGTTTCCACCTGCAGCGCATAATGATCTTTCATAAATTGCTCCAGATCGCGGTTTACTTCCATGGGATTGAGCAGATCAATTCGTAAAAGCTCATCGTGCAATCTTTCGAGTTGATTGGTATTGATATTTCTCCAGTTTTCAAGATGTTGCACCATTTCGTTGTAAACCCTTTCTTCTTCTGCGGTTTGCTCCAGAGGTGCAAACAGTTCATGATATCTGACATATTCTGCCCTGTAATTGCTTATATCTGCAAGTATTTCTTCCCTTTCTGCACGCGAAAGATTATTGTCGAGCAGTTTTGTGTAACCCTGCTGCAATCTTTCCAGGTTACTTTCCATACCTGCCAGATACTGAACACTGGGCATTCTTACTTCAGACACGGCATGAAAAGAACTGGCAACATTTCTTAATCCCAAAATACCGACAACTCCAATTACAACTGCTATAAGCAATACGATCATAAGTCCGGTCATGATTTTGGTTCCGATCTTTAAGTCTTTAAATTTCATAATTCCTCCTGTTTTAAAATGATTTAAAAAAAATTGGGTGGGAGAAAAGATAGCACCTGAAAAAGTATACCAGTTTTAAAAAAGTGTTTTTGGTTTTCCGGGAAACAATTTAAGCATGCTAAAAAATTGGGAAAATAATATATTCACCACTACCCACGATTTATCCGGTTGCTTCTTTTACGGGTTTTTCAACTGTTTTTCCAGTTGTATCCTGAACAAATACCAGTTCTTCGGTTGAAAAGACTTTATCAACGTTGAGAACCATAATGAAGACATCGTCCATTTTTACCATGCCGTGTAAATATTCAGGATTAAATTTGCTTCCAATAGTTGGTGGGGGTTCAATATCACCATCGGTCAGTTCCAGAACTTCTTCCACTGAATCAACCAGTGCGCCCAGGGTAAGTGTTTCACCTTCCATCATTACATTGAGGACAACAATACAGGTATCAACCGTGTCTTCTTTGGCGGTGATACCAAATTTAACCCGTGTATCCAGAACGGGTAGTACATTGCCGCGAAGATTGATAACACCACGCATATAGGATGGTGAACGGGGTACCTTCGTTATGGGCCGTAATTCCAGTATTTCCAATACTTTGCTTACGTCCGCTGCAAACATTTCATCGCCCAGTTCAAAAGAAAGGTACGATTTTACCACATTAGAATTTTTGTTTTCACTCATAGTTTCAAAGTTTTAGTAGTGTGATATAGTATGTGCATTTTTAAGTGATAAATAAAACCGGGCGATGAAATGGTACCGGATAATTAAAAACCAAATAATTTAGGTTTAACAGTGAGCATTACATAGGCCCAGTGTGCCCATTCGTCCTTGTCACCATTCGCACCGCCTTTTATTATTTCCATACTTTCTGTTCCGAGCATAAAAGAATATCCAAAATCTAACCTTGTAAAATCATTGAACTTATAAAAAACAGACAGATCAGGTTCTAATCCAAGATACTTATCAATGGTTTCTAATTGCATTGAGTCAAAGTTGTACTGGACTAAATTATTAGCCAGAAAGAAGGCATGTATATCAAGATTGACCAATACTTTTGGTGTAATATTTACAGTATTTTTGAAATAAAGATTAAACAAACCTGCCCCACTTGTATGCACCGGAAAATTTAAAAAATAATCCATATATCCGTTGGGTGCGTGTCCATAACCATGTGTGGGATCAAATGCCCTGAATTTGTCATCATCGGTATCTTCTCCATCATTTCCGGAGAATAATTCAAATCCAAGGAGATATCTGTAGTTTTCTACCATGGACGATCCCATCTCGAGACTGAAATAGTAAGCGGCAATATCTTGTCCATCAGCTGTTTTTCCATTTTGAAAAGCAGGGTTAAACATCAGATCAACTGCAGTAAAATCATATTTAAAATGGGCTGAGTAAGTCCCTCTCATATACAACAATTCGCTATTAATATCATTTTCATAAGCATCAGCAATACCTAGTAATGAAATGCTACCTTTATCGTTGATGGGAGAATGAGCGTGCAGAATATTCATATACTTATAATTGTTAACATTATACTCCGTTCCGAATAGTTGGGAGTTGTCCTGATTGAATGCAGTAGCAAAATGAATGTGCTGATTTTTGTCGTTTTGCCATTTAAACAGCACCAGATCATGTTTTTGCGCGTTATCGTTCCAGTTGTTTCTTGCGATAAACCTTCCGTTATCATAATTAATTTCTTGTCTTCCAACTTTAATAAAGAAATTTTCATTTGCCTGAAGTTCAACCCATCCCTCGTGCAGAGTGGTAGATGGTACGTCAACTTTTTGTCTTTCTTCTCCAAAAATTCTTACATCCTGAAAGGAGATATAGGATGTAACTCTGTCAAATTCATGATGAACATTAAGTCTTGTTCTCTGACTTAACAGACCCGCAGCTTTTTGATCGGGAGCAGGTAATTGTCTGTAACCTCTTCTGAATTCGGCGCGCGAACGAATCTCTGCATCTAATTTGAATTGAGCAAAACTCTGAAAACCAAAAACTACTAATAATAAAAGAATAAATACTTTTTTCATTGCATTGATTTTTTTGATGGTTTGTAAACTTGATTTATTTATTTTTTGTGAGTATTAAAGAATAATACTTACAAAATAAATAAAGTTTACTGAACATTTGCAGTTTGCTCATTTTTTTTCTTTCCGAGGTTTTTATAATATTTGTCTCTTTTCATGAGGGTTTCCCGTTCAAAGGTGTTGATGATCCTGGACGGATCCAACACCAGTGCAATGGTTCCGTCGCCCAGTATGGTTGCCCCTGAGATGATCTCAATATCTTTAAACATTCGTCCGAGGGGTTTTAATACTGCCTGGTATTCACCTATTACCATGTCTACCGAGAGGCCAATTTTAAAGTCGTCATGAATAACCTGGATCATTTGATGCAACTCAGGTGGGTTCTCATCAATGTTAAACTCATCGCGCAGATGTACGAAGGGAACCTGCTTTCCATCTAATACGATCTTGTTGCTAAAAGATTTTTCTATTTCGGTACTGCTTATTTCAAAGCACTTATCTACTGCAGACAGGGGTAGCACAAAGTTAGTTTTGCCAATTTTTACCAGCAAACCATCTATGATAGAAAGTGTAAGAGGTAGCTTGATGGTAAATGTTGTACCAACACCGAGTTGCGATTCAATTTCAACTTCACCGCGAATATCTGATATCTTTTTTACCACCACATCCAGTCCAACGCCTCTGCCCGAAACTTCGGTAATTTTGGCAGCGGTTGAAAACCCGGGCAAAAAAACCAGGTTGAGCAGTTCTTTGTATGAAAGATTGGCATCTTCAGATATAAATCCGCGGTTGATGGCCTTTTTTCTGATCTTTTCTACATCTATACCGCTACCATCATCTTTTACCTGAATAAATACGTTGGTACCCGAATAATAAGACCTCAGGGTAATCTTTCCCTGTTTGGGTTTTCCCAGTTTCATCCTTTCGTCCGCAGGTTCTATACCATGATCGATAGAATTTCTGAAAATATGCATCAGCGGATCTGTAAGACCCTCAATGATGCTCTTATCCAGCTCTGTTTCTGTTCCTTCAGCGATAAACTGAATTTCTTTGTCGAGTTCATTGGAGAGATCGCGAACCAAACGCTTAAAGCGCACCATAATGGTTTCAATGGGTATCAGGCATATTTCAAAAGTATTGTCGCGTAGCTGTCTTGATATCTTTTCAATATTTTCAGCAATACCTGCCAGTTGCGGGTTGTTTTGATTGTCGGCCAACAAGCTCAGACTTGCCTGGGTAGTAACCAGTTCACTTACCAGATTCATCAAACTATCGAGTTTGTCGGAAGATACCCTTATATTGCTGATACTTGTTTTCTTGTTTTGAAGCGAAAGATCGTTAACACTGTTGATCAGGGGTTCTTCTTCGGTGTCTTTTTGCTGAATCTGGCTAATAAATTCTTCGAGGTTTTTTACTTCGGTTTCACCACTGCTGTTGATGAGTGTATCAAGTTGATTGCTAAAAGAGGTTACCGCAAGTAAATTGGTATCAGCAATTTTCTGGATATGAAGATCACAAAGATCTTCGACGAAGATGAAAACATCTTTCATATCGTCGACAGATTTATCTGTAGCCAGCACTACCTCCCAGTAGACAAAGCATTTTTCAGGTTCTAAGCTGTTAAAATCGGGAAGAGAGTCTGTTTTTAAAAATGCCCGGCAATGCCCCAGACTGTTGAGTTCATCAATGAGGAAAAAGGGGTTTGTTCCATTGCTGAAAATGTCGTGGTGAGGTTTTACTAGTACAAAAAAAGTAGGTACTTTTTCAAATACCTGAGATTTGTCTTTTCCGGATTGTTCAGGTGTTTTATTGTTGGTTGTGGTGTGAGGGTTTTCGGTAGATTCTTCCTTTCTGGTAAAAGCAAAAATACGACTTAACAACTCCTGATGGACTTTTTCCTGTTTTTCGGAAATATTTTCATCGTTTTCAAGCAATATTTTTAAATGATCAACAGAAGCGAGTGTAATATCAAGGATATCTCTTTGGAGTTTAAGGTTATCACTCCTGATCATATCGTAAATGGTTTCTAGCTCATGTGTGAAGGTATCCATTTTATTGAAACCAAACATGGAGCTTCCCCCTTTCAGCGAGTGCATAACCCTGAATACCTCTTCGATAATATTTTTATCACCGGGGTTTTCTTCCAAAACCAGTAACGCATCCTCCAGGCTGTTTATCAGGTCATTGGCTTCATCTACGAATTTTTTCTTGAACTGTTCCATTTATCTTACGACTTTACTGATTGCTGCGAGTAATTTTTCAGGTACAAAAGGTTTCACAATCCATCCGGTTGCGCCCGCTTCTTTTGCTTCCAGTTTTTTGTTCTGTTGCGATTCGGTTGTAAGAAACAAAATTGGCACAAATTTGTATGCTTCGCGGTTCCGGATCTCCTTGATCAGTTCAATACCATCCATCTCAGGCATATGCAGGTCGGTAACAACAAGATCAACCTTGTCACCGTTGAAAAATTTCAAAGCATCTTTACCATCAACAGCCGAGAGTACTTTATGACCGGCGTTAACCAGCGTAAAACCTACAACTTCGCGGATACTTTCTGAATCATCAACAATTACAACTGTTTTTTCCATAATTAAATCGAATATAATATTTGTGTGCTCGAATGGTTTTTATAGGTTTCTGGCAAACCTATTCATTCACAATCTACTCATTTCCTTTTTTAATCCTTCTCTTACAGGGATACTTTCAGATTTAGAAACCAGATTTATAAAAAAGTGTATAAAGCACCCATTCATCATTTAATGATCTTACCAATGGCAATTAACAGTTTTTCGGGCATAAAAGGTTTTACGATCCACCCTGTTGCTCCCGCTTTTTTGGCTTCCATTTTTATGCTTTGCTGTGATTCTGTAGTTAAATAAAGAATAGGTGTATATTTATAATTATCCATTTTTCGCACTTCTTTTATCAGACCAATGCCATCCATATTGGGCATGTGCAGATCTGTGATCACAAGATCTATGTGTTTACCATCGAGATGTTTCAAAGCATCGACACCATCACAAGCACTGAGTACATTGTAACCGGCATTTTCAAGGGTAAAGATTACCACTTCCCTTATGCTTTCAGAATCATCTACTATTAATATGGTTTTGTCCATATACTGCTTTTTTTGTTTTTAGGGTTTTCAATTGGTTCAAAGAATTATTTATTTGGGTAAACGATACCTGCATTAGAAAGCAATGTTTTTAAATCGTATGGAAGGTCCATCTGGATTTTTACTTTTCCGCCATTGTTTTCCAATCCTTTTTTCCAGGATTCGATGATCTGCAAAAAAGAAACATCCAATCCAACAACATTTTTCACCATCAGTGCAATCTGCGAGAATTCCTGTTTCTGCTCCTCAAGGATTTTTTTTATCTCGTTGGCATTGCTGAGGGTTAAGGCACCCTCAAAAACCATTTTCATGACCGATTCACCTGAATCTTCAGAAACATTCCTGGTAAATTTAAAATCCTGCATCCTTTTAAAATAATAATATGAATAATTGGTTTATCATTTTTTGCGCGATTTACGATCTGTTTTATCAGAAGAATTCTACATCATTTCCATCATCTTTATTGGTGTTTTCAACCTCTTCTTCCACTTTAAAAAGTTCTGAAAGATCATCGGTTCCATCAGCACTTTTATTAAACAAGGCCTGGTTATGAACAATTCTTTCCGATTTCATGGTGTAATAGTGTTCAATTTGCTTCAAACCTTCTGCTTTTTCTTCTTTACCAAGTGGTTTTCTGATTTTGATCAGTTCATTGATCTTATCGAACTTAATGATCAGATCATCAATTGTTTTTTCGAAGAAATCATAGTATTTCACTTCATTCACAACCTGTTTGCCAGATTCATGGATCTCTTCACTTTTGTTGAGAATCTCTTGCTGTGCCTTCTCAACAAAATGCAGGTTATCTCTTACGATGGCAAAATTGGTTGCTGTACTCTCAAGAATATCAGAAATTTTCTCGATTCCCTTTACTTCGTAAATATAATGTGAGCATTCCTGGAAAAAATCTTTGAGTTGTGACCGTGTATTCTCAAACAAACTCCTGATTTTATTTTTCTCAAAATGATTATCAGCGTATAATTTTATGATCTGTTGTGCTTTGGTTGCCGTTTCTTTTTCTTCGCTGATCAAAAAATTACCAAAACTGATTTTATCTATGATGCTTTGCTCAATAGAGTTTTCAATTGCTTCCAGTTCTTTGAATTTATCAAAAAGTTCGTTTACGATTTTGTATACCAGCGATACTTCATCAGTATGGTTCTGAAAGTTTTTGAGACACTTTTTATTTCCTTCAATGAGGTCTTTAAAAGCATCGGATATCTTACCCAGGGTAAGATGGCTCCCATTGTTCTCAAATACATTTAATGCACCTGCTATGCGGGCAATAGATGTCATATCCTGCCCTATCTCAATCATTTTGTTGCTGATTTGCTCTATGGCATCCTGATATTCTTTGTTGGTATGCAAAAGTTGGGCAACCTGAATTTCAGTAATCTGGGGAATTTGAATAAAGAAAGGGTTTTTGTTCAGGTCGCTCGTTTCAATACCATTTTCGTTATCGTTCAACCCTTTAATGATGAGTTTGTGGGTTTGTTGTATGTGATTCATCTTTTGCCGGATGATATCATGGTATTGCAAATTGGTAATGATCCGTCCAACATTTTGATTGCAGCTTTGACTGATATCCTCAATGCGGTTTTTGCTCTTCATCGTTTCTTTATGATGACTTTCAATAGCATCAAGATCTTTTTTCAGGACTTCAAGTTTATTGAGCAATCCATTAAATACAGTGTCTTTTAGATTCGAAAGATCTGCGTAAACCGTTTTGATGTGATTTTGTATGTTGTAAATATTTTCTTCAAAAACAGGGCAATAATCTTTTACCTTATTGATGACACCCTCAAATTTGGTCGCATCCTGGTCTGTAAATGAGCGAAGTCCGTAATCAAAAAATGTATTATTCAGTTTGATATTGGAGAGCAACAATTTTAAAGAAGCCAGGTTTTGCCTGAAATTATTGATCGGTACAAACATCAAACTGAAGTTTGACTGTATGCGTTCGAGGGTACTTAAGGTATTGTTGATTTGATTTTCGAAAGTAAAAAACTCCTTTTGCAGAAATTCAAAGTTATCCTTAAGCAGCAATATTTTTTTCAAATTACCTTCATCACCGATCTTATCAAACACCAGGCTGGCATTTTCGGTTATATATCTTGCTTTTTGATGATTTTCCTTCAGCGCTTTATTCATAGAAAGGAAATCATCAGAAGAACAGGAATGCAGATCCATGATTTTTTTATCAATCGTAAAAAAGATCTCCAGTATCTGATTTAATACGGTTGATTCTTTTTTAGGTGTATGGATTTGACTCATAACTGTATTATATTTAATAGATTAAAACTAGTTTCTGTTTATGGTGTAATCTTTTTTCTTTACTTTTCAGGCCTTAAAATGGGCTGGGTAACCGCTATATTAAAATTCAATTGTAATTTTGCGCACTGATCATTTCATATTTCATCAGCACATCAAAAGTTGAAGGTATTGTGTTGGCGTAGGTTTCAAAAACCACATGATCTTTTTGCTTTTTGTTGTCTATCAGGCGAAGTCTGAAACAATCTTCTGATAGTTGATTTACGCGCATTTCATATTGATTTTCCTGTGTTTTCATAACCTTATATTTTAGTTATAGAACGCAAGGTAAATATCAGTAAGAGAATTTTTACCTTTAAATGAATGAGTAAAAATAATGCGAGTGCAGGGCTTTA
Source organism: uncultured Bacteroidales bacterium (assembly GCA_964589855.1). Lineage (GTDB taxonomy): Bacteria > Bacteroidota > Bacteroidia > Bacteroidales > UBA7960 > SKVR01. The sequence continues at coordinate 479 of CAZPVB010000009.1, read as the reverse complement.
AAAACCGTATAAATACGCGAATTTTAAAAAATATTTTTAAGCGTTTCCCTTATTTTTATTGCGCTTTTCTATTTGAGGAAAAACATAATAGTTTGATATTTTGATCTTTAAATGTTTGAACTGAGGCATATTTTTTTTTCAACAGATTTGCAAAAAATGAAGTACTATTTCAGTTTTTGACAATTTATTTCTTAAAAAAGAAGCATGAAGTTTTTAATTACCGACGATTTATTTACCAACCGTTTGCGTATCGGCATCGTTTTAAAAAGTATGGGTATTGATTATGACCAGGCGCAAAACGGAGAAGAGGCCATTGAGAAGATAAGCAATATTGCCTACGACCTTGTATTGATGGATATTGAAATGCCGGTAAAAAACGGGTTGGAAACAACACTTTATATAAGACAGAAAATAGATACACCTTCCAGTAAAACCAAAATTGTGGCTATTACGGCACACGATCCCCAGGATTTTGAAGA
>CAZPVB010000008.1:22890-46985 GCA_964589855.1 uncultured Bacteroidales bacterium | reverse complement strand
TTAAAGATAAGCATTTTAACTCACTTCCTTTCTTTTTTAATTTAGAAATTTAAGTTAAATAATATTTGATATTACTCTTAGTATCGATCTTGCTTTCATTAAGATCAGAGAATTGAAATATCAGTAGATCATTGTCTCTTAAATAAATGCTTATTGTATCTAAGTAACCTCTTAAAATATCTTCATTTTCGCTCTTCGAATAATTTAGTTTCAAATAGCAGTCATCATTATTTATCAATGTTAAGGGCAAATAAAAAGATAGTGAATTCTTTTCTGAATTTTCATTTATGCATCCTTTAAAACTTGCCAATTTATGTTCTCTGCCAGTAAAATCCAATCTAACAATCTGAGGTACTTTCTGCTCATTATCCAATTCCTCCCAATCAACCAGGCCTTCATTTTTGAATTTATTTTTTGATTCAATATTGTCCTTTAAAAGTAATAAAGCTTTAATGAGTGAACTTTTACCTGAACTATTGGTGCCTGTTAATATTGTGATTGGGGCAAAGTTGAAATTAGTATGATTGGCAAAAACCCTAAAGTTTTCTAATCCAAAATAATTAAGATAAGGCATGTTATGATGTTAAACTTAAAAATGTAATTTTATTTGTTTACTAAGTTAATTGTTATTAGTGGGAGTTGTGGAATAATTTTTTTGAAAATAGGTATTTTAACTAAATATTTTACTTGCTGAATTACTTTCAAAATACTTTTTTGCATTCTCATAATTAGGATGAAATTCAGCTGGATTTAATTGGGCATGCTGTTTCATCATCATTTCCATCCTTCTTTTCCTAATCTCTTCCATCATTTCTAATCTGCGCTCGTAGTTGGTTTTTCTCCAACCGGCTTTAATCAAAACCACCAAAAATTCCATAGAGAAAAGAAACAAGGTAAATAAAACATAAATCAGTGCCATTATCCAATCGCTGAAGACCAACTGAAATAAAGCCCTTACCCTTATTAAAATTCCCGCTTGTTGTGGTTCATTTTTCTTGTCAGAAACTAAATTGATCATTTTCGTTTTTTCAAGCAGAAGAGAATCACGGCGGAAGAGTTCATCGTTGTATTGTATCTTTAAATCTGCTGCAATACCCTTTTTAAGAGTAGTAACACTGCTTGTACCCACCCGGCCACTTCCCCCTGTGCCATCAGCTTCGCCAGCAACTTCATGCACTGATTTGTACCAGTCATCATATCTTTCAACAACTCTCATTTCCGATACCGTAATAAGTTCATCATATTTCTTGCTTATTGAATCGATCAGGTGTTGCTGCTTTGCCTCTTGGTTTATGGCGATTTGATGATCAATATCTGCCGCAAAAATTATCTCATCAAGAAATATGGCACCCAGGGTTGCAATCACGATTCCTAATATCACCCTGAACCAATTAATGATTGATTTGCCATGTGCCATAATGATGGTACGTTCCAGAATAAAAATCAATAAACCCAGTATGAAACCAATGAGCAATCCATTTCCGGTATTTAATTGCATGATTTTGGTTGAAACCAAAAAACCAATAATAAACCAGATAATCACCGGGATAAATATCACAGTGCCCTGCGCAATCACTTTCTTGCGACTTTCAGGGGTTTCGGTAGCCAGAATTTTATAGTCATCACCGATAATCTTACAGAATAATTTGAGCATAGTTCAAGGTTTTTATGGGTTAATTAATCAAACAGTCCATTTGTATTGGCCAAAAGGTTTTCATCAATGTATTGCTGAGTGCCGGCAAGGTATCCATCGTTATATTTATGTATACATTGCATTACCATTCCCTCATCCACAACCGAAAGTGCCTTCTCGGATTCCAAATCCTGGCATTTTTCTTTTGTATAGTCAATCCTTTTCTGGAGTTTCTTCTCCATCCGCTCATCCATACCTTCAACATTGATGAAGTGATCCTCTAGTTCCAGCACCAATTTTCGCAACTCCTCTATTTTGTGACTGAGCAAGTTTCTGAATTCAGATTTTATGATATTCGCTTTACCTCTCATAGCATCAGTTGAATGAGTATTGTATCCATCATTGAATCCCATCCTGTAGTGATCCCGCTCAATGAATTCATCCAAAGGACTAATGCTTTTCCTTGTTTCTTCTCTGACCGGTTCATCTTTATTCACAAAAATGTTTTCGAATCGCCGATCGTCCAATTCATCCATGAAATTATTTTGCATTTCTTCGCTATTATTAGTTGTGGAATCAGTTTTTTTTGATCTGAATATTTGGTTGAGGAATGTCATGATACTGGATTTTTTAATTAAACGTAAAATACTGGTACGGTAAATTTATGATGTCCCTGCTGATGACAATTTCGACACAGGGTAATCAGGTTGTTATTTTTGTATTTCCATGGTTTTACAAAATGCCCGGTTGCCAATTTTTTATGATACTGCCTGTGGTGCACCTCTAATCCTGATCCTGATCCACACCTGTAACATTTATACCCATCACGTATCAGAATGCTTTGGCGTTTTTCTCTCCACTCGTTGGTTTGTAATAACTTTTCGTATTCGCTGCTTTTTTCTGTAAATGTGTCTATCATTTAATATCTGATTTGTAATCAACGATACAAAGATGATATGGACGTGTGCATTGGAGGTGCACAGGTGGGTAATTTTTTATTGACCTGGGATAATGACCTTTCGGTAATTTATTTAACTTATTGGTAAATTCTAAACGCCTTCCATCCCCATTCTTCCCTTTTTTTGTTGAAAGATAAAATGGCGGAACCTTTTATCGGGTCGCCATCTTTCAGCGTATATCTTTGAATGATGCCAGGCTCAACAAATATATCATCGACAAAACCAAAGGATTGTGTTGGTTTTATGCGGATTATAGCATGAAAGTCTTTTATTGTTTCGGATTGTATTTCACCCCCGGCTTTTTTGGCTGTAAATACCCTGAAAAAACCTTCCTGATCATCACCGTTGAAACGAACTCTCAGAATATCACCGATCTCAGGCTTTTGAATTAATCCTGCATATTTGAAGAAACCGTGTTTGTCCTTGTTTTGAACAAAGCTCAGCACCTTTTTATTTGTATTTACAAATTCAACAGCTATTGTTTCTTCCGGAATATCCTGAAATAATATTTCTTCCGCCCTGGGTGCGTGTTGCAGGTAGAGAGATTTATTGTCTTTTGAGGCATTTGTTGCTTTATACCAGGGTTGGTTAGTCCAGTTCGTTATCTGATCAGGAATTTTCCATCCTTTTTTGGAGCGGGTTTCTATTATTTTTCCGATCTCAGTTTTCGCTTCATTATACATCTCCTTTTGTATCAGCATGCCTGCAAAAGCCTGTCTGATTTTGACAAGAAAGTCCTCCGGTGTTTTCAAATTCAAAGCCTTGCAGTAGCAGGCAAATTTAAGTTCCTCATCTTCTGAAAAAGCATCTGCCATGATCTGATATATCCAAAAGTCGTTTCGCTTTTGGCGCGCAAAGGGTAGAAATGAGGAAAGGGCATTTTCAGGATGACCAGAAATCAACAACAATTTGGCTTTATAATATGGCAGGTATTGATAGTCGGGATATTCTCTGATAATTCCATCTAATCTCTCAACAAAATGAGCTACCTGAACTTTATGATCTTGTTTTTGGGGGTTTGAAGACTTGAGAAATTTAATATTGCTTAAAGTTCCCTCAATTTCAGCCAAACTGAGTAAACTTTTGGAATATGCTATATATGCCTGTTCTGCTAATGCCATAACTTTCTTCCCGCCAAATTCCTGTTTTAGAAAGTCCTCCGCCCTGAAATTTTCAAAACCCCACCAATCTGCAAAATCCAGATAATGATCACCATTCAACACTTTAAGAAATGCCTTGAAAAGAAAAGAATAAGGTTCGGATGGTTTGGTGAAAATGAAATCTTTTACTATTTCATATAGTTCTGTTGTTTTTTCAATATCGTAACTATACCAGGGGGGTTCATTGGGTTCACGTTTTCTGGTTTTTTCCGCTTTATTCAATGCAAAAACCAAACTTCCTATCTGCCAGGCACAATTATCAAATACCATCTTTTCGTCTTCCGGCAGTTGCAGTTCCTTAATTCTGATCAGGTTTTCTTTAAACAAATCAAAGGATTCAGGCTGTGAATACTTTTTTAGGTAACCATAATAAACCCAAGCAATGGCACGCTTGTTCCAGATGTTATCCGGCTCGGCCTGCAAATCCTGATTTGCCATTTGCAAAGCTTCATCAAGATTGCCAGCCTTTCTAAGTTTCTGGACTTCTTTAAATGACATGGTCAGGAAGATTTTAGTTTATCAATAATATCCCTTAATTCTCTCAGAAAATCAGAATCATCACATTCATTTTTAAGTGGTTCAACCCTGCTAAAAAGTCCCCTCCCGGTGTAATAGAAATTCAATGTTGCCTTTGCATTTCCTTTAACAAACCAGTATCTGTCGTGCCATTCATTGTGTTTTATTTCTTTAATGGATATTTGACTTTCTGAGCATGCACCAGACAATCTGTCAAACAATGCTTTAAGGAAAGGTTTTGATTCCTCCACATGATAATCAAATATAATCTTATCCAACAGGCTTTCAGCATTGTTTCGGCTTATGGTGATATTGATTGGCGTATTTATCAACTGAATACTTTCATCAAACAAAGCCTGAGAGTTGGTAGGGTCTGGAATAAGGGTAAACTTTTCCTTAAACTGGTACTTGCTATTAAACCAATCTTTGAATGCCGCTTTCTCATCGCCTCGCTTTAATTGGTACCAGACTTCATATTGCCCTTTTTTCTGCCAGGAAACAACATCTATCATTGCCCTGCCCAATTTATAGCGTATTTTTAAAAAGTTATCCTGAACCAAAGGATGCTCATTGGCTAAGCCAAAAGCTTTCAATTCTTCATAAAGCTCTTTTGTTATTGTTATCTCAACCTGATTTTCGCTTTTACCAGAAAAATTTTGCAGAGAAGCTTGCACCTCCTCACCTACGAAGGTCATTCCTGAAAATGAGCTAAAGTGGGGCGGGTTTATGCAAAAAAGCTTTTCTGACGCGCGGGTAATGGCAGTGTAGGCCCACCTGTAAAAACTGTTGTTTGTTTTCCCTTCACTTTTCTGAACTTCTTCAAAAAAGTTTACATTGCCCATTGCACCATAATCCCAGAAAACAAAGGCTTTTTCCCACTCACCACCCTGTGCTTTATGGCATGTTACAGCATAACCGAATTTCATCTTCAAAGGGTTGCAATACTTATCTTGTTTTACCCGACTAAGGTATTCTGAAGTTCCTGGTTTAACAGTAGGATTTCGCATTCTAAAATCAATTTGTAACGCTTGTTGCACCAGATCATCTATTTGATTATCGCCATAGAGAAAGTTTTCCAGGATAAAGCCAGAGACAGATTTGTCCTGATCATCAGGGAATACAAGCTCCACACCGCGCCATACCAATGAAACCTTTCCTTTGTTTTTAATGGGGATGTCTCTCATTTCTGCATTTGGTGAAACCTTTGCCACTACTGCAAATTCTCCATTGAGAACTCCTCCGGCATAATTATTTGCTCCAGCAATCATAATATCACCTTCCTGAACTGGCAATTCACTCCCAAACCGATCTTTACGAATCATATTGTTTAAGAGCTTGGCTGCTGAGTTTGAATAAGTGATTACAATTTTGTTTTTGCCCGCATTGCTGTATTGATTCAGAAATTCAGAAAATACCGGATTAAATATTTCTTTTCCATTATCCTGCAGGTTGAAATCATTAAAAAATCCAGATTGCATGGAGGTGCGAATAAGTGTAGCGGCATAGAGAATTCCATTGTCAGCAGTCTGTCGCACAACCATTTTTATTTCAGCAGATAGAATATCTATTCCCAATTTTTCCTTGAAATAATTCTCATCAAGTGCCGGAGAGTGATTCATACCTACGGGCGGCAATTGGGCCGGATCGCCAATGAAAATGATTTTAGTATTATTCCCGGGTTCAATGATTCGGGCATATTCCAATAAGTCTGACAATAGAAACCCACTACCAAAAACTACTGTTTCCCTGTTACTTTCTTTATCAGAAATCATTGAGGCTTCGTCAATAATAAGTACTGAACCATTTATGGTCTCACTGTTTTTAATCCTGTAGTGATAAACCAGTTTTCCCGTATCTTCACCCTGTTTGTCAATTATTTCCTCCACATCACTAAAGCTGTAAATCCCTTTATGAATGGTGGATGCATCTTTCCCGGTTTTCTGCCTAATTACTTTTGCTGCACGACCCGTTGGTGCCATGAGCTGAAATCGCTTTTTGTTATCTTCAAGATATTCAACAATACCTTTAAGCAAAGTAGTTTTACCACTGCCCGCATATCCTTTAAGCAGAAACACTTTCTCATCACTTTCTAAAAAAGTATGGAGTTTTTCCAGTGCATTGAGCTGGTCGGTAGTGAGATTGATATGTTGGAAGTAGTTGAAGATTCTCATGGTTACTTTTCTTTCATGCAAAGGTTGTTTTTAACTATGCATCTTATCTGCACTTATCATTTTCTCTGTTGATTTCTTTTTTTAATTCTTTAAGTAATTGCTTCTCCGTAGGCAGATAAAGTTCATACTTAGATGCCAGGATTCTTTGGTTATCTTCCGGAAGAGTGTATTTCACAACTGCATTGTTTTTATCGGCACAGAGAAGAATTCCAATGGTTGGTTTCTCAAATTCAGTTTTTTCCGTTCTGTTGTAATAATTTACGTACATCTGCAGTTGGCCCATATCCTGATGAGTGAGTTTGTGTGTTTTGATTTCAATCAACACAAAGCATTGGAGTAATCGGTTATAAAAAACAAGGTCAATAAAGAAATCATCTCCATCTAAATGAATACGTTTTTGGCGTGCCACAAATGCAAAACCATTTCCAAGCTCCAGTAAAAAGTCCTGCAAGTGTGTTATAATGGCTTGTTCCAAATCTTGCTCATAATAACTTGCATCTCTCTTAAGACCAAGAAATTCTAAAACCATTGGATCCTTAATAATCTCATTTGGTTTTTCGGGAAATCTTTCTTTCCTGGCAACTGCCATTAAAGCTTTCTTGTCATTGCTTAACAATAGTCGTTCATACAGTTGACTATTAATTTGCCTTTCCAGCTCTCTGGCAGTCCATAAATTGTTATGAGATTCAGCCAGATAAAACTCTCGCTTGTCATCATTATCAATGGAAAGCATAAGCTTGTAATGTGTCCAGCTAAATTCCGTCCGCAGTGCGGACGCATTTGGAAAAATGCGGTAAAACTGCCTGAATCGTTCCAATTGTCGAGCAGAAAACCCTGTTCCATATTCAGGCTCCAGTTGCTCTGCCAAAGATTTAATGAGAGCTGTTCCATATTCTGCCCTCTCTTTACTATCCTGCTCTTCTATGAAAATCCGTTCACCAATTTTCCAATACATCATCACTCTTTCAAAGTTGACAGCACGAACGGCATTACTCCTGGACTGAGAGATGATGGTTTGGATGTCGGAGAGAATGTTTTTGGAGGGTTTCATCATTGAGTTTATTAATGATTTTTTTTGTTATAATCTTGGTTTTGATAATAGTGATATTTTCTAAATGGATGAATGTAATTACATAGAAAGATCTGCCAATTATATGTTTTCTATCTTTTGATTATTTGAAATAACGACATCTTTAGGAAATTCGTAATTTATTTCGTTTAACTCAAAACCAGATTCTATGAGTTCATAAATATCATCAATTGAAACTAATTGATTCTGATCTGTTTTGGAAAACTTTTCAAAAAGAGAACTATTGTCGTTCATTATTTTCTTATATCCTGCTGTTCCGCGAACAAATCCATACCCAATTGGTGTAGGCTTTGGTAAAGTAATAAATGCTTCGATATTTATTGCAAAATCTTCTACGTTTAATATCAGCCACTCGATGTAACTGGGTTGATATTTGTAAATATCTTTTAGCAGGTGGCCTTTGTTCTTTCCGAAATTTAGCTTGTCTGAAGGGTTACAAAACGTCATGAATGTTTTTCTTATTTTAGGTTGATTTTAATATTGTGAGTTATCACCATTTTATTTAATGTTTTTTATTCCGTTTACAATGTCAAAAAGTACTTTGTGATAAAAACTATAGTTTTTGTCGAAACCATCTTTTATAGAATTCAACTTTTTTGTTTCATCCTGCGATAACTCTCCCCTATGACTACCTTTATTCCTTAAAAAATAGATGTCATCCAAATTAAATTTGTTAATTCTAAAGTTGAAGTGATTTAGCAGAAATACTGATTTTGTATTGAAACTGATTTTTGAAAGTTCTACAGGGAAATATTCACTTGTTTCTTTATTGAATGCAAAAAAAGAATTGCAGAAATTATAATCGTAACTTCTTGCTCTATCAGACCATTGAAAACTGATTTTTGAATATTTTTCCTTATTTGAGTTTATCAAATTGTGGATATTTAGTTTTGAAAGTGAAAAGTTGTAAATATTCTCAATTTGTAAGTAGAGTCTACGTCCAAATTCAACAATGTCCTCGTTTTTTAGAGCAATCTTCATTGCTTTATAGTCCTTTACTAATTCTTTCTTCAGGGGTTCATCATTTATTTCACGATAAAACTCTCGCCCATATTTTAAAGCATTTTTATCGATAAAATTTAAATATGATTTAATTCTGACAACATCGGATTCCGTTATATTTTTGAACTTATCAAGAACATTCTGATTGGTATTACCTTGGGAAAATTTGCTGATAATTTCACTGTTAAAAGACTCAAAGAACCAAGTATATTTAGGATTCCCGTATAACTGAGTTAGCAACGCTTTCGTAAACTCTATGTATTTCTTTAAGTCTTCTTCCTTCATATTTCTTGATTTTTAAATCTTCCGTAAAGGTTCATTGCTTCATTTAGTCCTTTATTAACTAATGTACTTAATACACTGCTAACATCAATTTTACTTATATCTTTGGTTTGTTTAATTTTAGTAAACTCATCAAATCTAGCTTTCAGTGTCAGATAGCTCCTATCCTCCTTCCCCTTCACCATCTTCAGAAACTCAAGTTTCCCGTCAAGGACATTTATCAGGTGGGCATTTTTGTTTTTTACATGTCCCTTATCGGCAATGTAGTCACGTTTAAATATCTGTTCTGCTTTTTCGTAACCGTAGCTTTCCCAATAATACAACCACATGCGTATTTGTTTTACATATCGTCGGTGTACATTTACCTTTTCGTTTACAATCAATCCGGTTGCTTTTTGGCGGTACCCAGTTTTTTGCAGGCGTGTCTTTTTGGTGTTTATAATCAGTTTTTGGTCTTCTTCAATAATTCGTTTCAATTCCTGATTGAATGTCTCATCGTTATAAATATTATGTGGTGATGAGAAGGTAATATCGTCAGCGTATCTTGTGTAAGTAGCACCAAAACGGTTGGCAAGTCCATTTAACCTGTGGTCTAATTTCTTACACAAAATATTGGTCAAAGTGGGGGATGTTGGACTGCCTTGTGGCAGCACTGTTTTCTCTGCACCATCAATCTCAAAAGGATGTGTGCAAAGGCTTGCCAATAAAAATGCCAATGGTTCCCTTTCTCGGTTCAGGTTAAATGGATCAAACATAAAACCGAGTTTAACTCTGTTACGGTCAAAAGAGTGGAAAAAGTCTTTTAAATCAAGATTGAAAACGTAATGATGACCCACATGCTTTTTGGCATTGTCAACAATTGATTTGTCCAAAACAAATCCTGTTGCCGCTTCGTGGGGTTGGTACACGCATTGTAACACAAAGTTTAATGCCCGAAGTATTGATTTCAATCCCTTTACAGGTGCATGAATGGTTCTTTCGGCACCCGATTTCTTCTTAATGGCAAATGTTTTATAGCGCTTTTTTGAAAGTTCAGGATTGGCATAATAGGTAAGTGATTTTAATTGAACAGGATTGCTTTCTTTCCCATATAGCATATTTTTAGCATCGCTGAGAAGTTTTGCCAGGTCCTCTCTTTTGCTCAATTCGGAAAATTGTTTTCTTGTCTGATCAATATGTGCCTGTTCAATTTTCATATTTTTTTATTATTGAAAAGTCTTTGAAAACACTTACCTGATATTCTATTTGTATGAATTTCTAAATCCTAAAAAGAAATAGAAAACTGAAACCATCATCACTGAATAATACATCAATAATAACATCATAATATTAAAAGATAATATTAAAACCATTAAAGAAATACATCAGTGACATTCATCCCATGCTAAGCAAGGGATAAGATGCCGATCTGCCTCAAACAAAATTTGAGACCAGCATCCACGAATCAATATCTTGTGGCACGTGTTTCAAAGAACTTTTCAAAAGTAGATTTTTCCTGTGCAATTTATCTGCATAGATCAAGAATATTTTCTTAAAATACCTTCAAGTTTTTCCTTTACTTCTTTTCTTATCCATTCTGGCTCGATAACTTCAATTCCATCCATATAAGAAAATAATAATGACATGAATTCGTAATTAATCTTTACTTCGACTTCAACGATTATTCCGTCATCTGTTTTATTCTTTAACTTTTGTGAGCCATGTATAGGTTTACTTTCTATGTAATTCCATAAATCGGGGGTTATTTTTAATCTAATGGATTCTACTGGTTCATTTTCTTTCACCGTTACACCTACTATATCGTCAAAATACTCTTCAAAGTCAATTTTATCATTGGGTTTATATGGTGTTCGGGTATATTGAATTTTGGTAATCCGATCGATTGCCAGATTCGATAGCGTGTTTTCTTCATCATTCCAACCAAATAAAAACCATCGGTTATTGAATTGTTTAAGGTACCATGGATGAAAAGTAAATGTTCTGGAATTTTCCTCTTTGAAACTTTTATAGGTAATGGTAATGCTTTGCTTGTTTTGCAGAGCATTAAAAAGATCAGTGAAATACTCTCTGCCTTTTAAATAGAGATTTTCCTGGAAACTAATAAATGCAGTTTCTTTGTTTTTAGATCCAAAGGTTTCTTTTAGTCTTACCTGCATCTCCTGTATCCATTCGAACTGGGGTATGCCGCGAAATCTGGAAAGAATCGCTAAGGTATCTGTTAATTGCTCTATTTCGGTTGTATTCAGCCCCCGGCTATTGATGGAAAAGTTTTTGTTTTCATACCTGTAATATGTCCTTTTGCCTTCTTTATGAGTTTCCAGGGGGATGTCCCATCCCTGTTCACTTTTCATGTAGCGGATATCGTCTTGTACCTGTCGCTTTTTTACGCCATCTTTAATCCCTTCAAATTCATATAAAGCATCACAACAGGCATCAACCAGGTCCTCGATAAAAAATCTTCTTCCAAAATTGCTAAAACACTTATCAAGTGTTTGATATCGGATTGAAGCGTGTTTATTTGTTGGCATAAAGAAATTATTAATTCCCTTTTTTTTAATATCAATAATAGTATTTCAGGGTACAAATATAATTAACAATTTCTAAAGAAACTATGGAAAGATTTTTTAAACCACCTCAAACGAAAAAAGACGAAACTCCCTGTATTCAGGGTATCTCGTCTAATTTTGTTTAATGTCAGTCCTGTGGATTTGACTTTACTCAGTTGACCGACCAGGATTCGAACCTGGACAGACAGCTCCAAAAACTGTAGTGCTACCGTTACACCATCGGTCAGATTCTCTTTTTGTTTAGAGATGGCAAAAGTATAAAAAAATTTGGTGCTAACGTACTTTTTTTCAAAAAAAATTTGGTGCCCTATCTTTTATGGTTTCATGGTTTATTTTTTATTGGATTGCAATACCTACTACATCCCATTTCCCTTATTCATGAATCTACATACAGATCAAAAAAAGTACGGGGTAATGGCACTTTTGGTTGTACTAAAGAACTGAACCGCAGTGCTTACAATAAACGGCATCTTTATCATTTCCACTTCTCTGGCAGGTTTTGCAGAGGATCATTTTTGCTTCATCATTATAACCTCTGGTAAGCTCTGAGGAAACAATCCCGGTGGGTATGGCAAGGATGCTGTATCCCAGCAGCATAATAAATGATGCAATAAACTTTCCAACAGCCGTTACAGGTACAATATCTCCGTATCCTACAGTGGATAGTGTTATGATTGCCCAGTAAATACTCAGCGGGATGGAATAAAAACCATTTTCTCCTCCCTCCACTACATACATGATGCTACCCAATAGCAACACCAGTACAAGTACGAAAACCATAAATATCATTATCTTACTAAAACTGGCACGCAAAGCCAAAAGTAAAATGTTTCCTGCTTTTATGTAGCGGTAAAGTTTAAGAATTCTGTATATACGCAATAATCTGAGGGATCTGATTACAATAAAAGATTGTACAGAAGGAAGAAAAAAAGTGAAATAGGTAGGTAAGATTGCCAGAAGATCGATGATCCCAAAAAAGCTGGTGATATATTTAAACGGTCTGGGATGACTTAGTATTCTTAATACGTATTCTAGTGTAAAAATGATGGTTATGATCCATTCTGTCCAAAAGAAAGTTTTTGTATACGCTTCTCTTATCTCTGTAACACTTTCAAACATTACAGCGAGTATACTTACAATAATGATTATGAGGAGCAATTCGTCAAATAAACGCCCATAAAAAGTATCTGCATCAAAAATAATTTTGTACGTTTTTTGACGCCAGTTATCAGATTTTCTTATTTTTTCTTTTGGAGATGGTTTGTCCATATCTGTTTGTTTTTTCAGATAACCCAGTGATCAGTCATGATTGTATGCTGAAAGTGATACAAATATAATCATTAACGGATGATCTGTCTAATTTGTATTAATGAATTTGAGTAACAGACATTCCAGAACAAAATGGGAATCAGTAGGTCTTATCCACAAAATATGAGTCCACTCCGAAAACAAGTTTTTTCGGGAAATTCGTGAAAATTTAAATTTTTAAGTTGTCGGAATATCATACACTAAAAAGTTCGTGGTCATTCCTGAAATTAACAGACAATAACCTCTTTATACCGGACACAATCATATGGGCGAAAAATAAACTTCCATTTTTTTTGATAAAACCCCGGAGAAGTTAAATCTCCGGGGTTGAAAATTCAATCAAAGCTGTTGTCCATTTGCACGATTGAAGGTTGTATGTGTTTTTAGCTGTACATCCTTTTTAACCCTGGTAATGATTGAAATTGATCTGATTGCTATCAGATAAAAGCAACTTCGTGTGATCAGGGTTGAACGTAAAAGGGGATATTCATGGTTGCGGCATTGTTATGGTCATCTGTTGCATACACCAAAATGCGGTAAGCGCCTTCTTCAGAGGGTGCTTCAAAAACAATTTCAGAAATTCCTTCTGAAACAACCTTACCTTCCAGACTGGCAGGTCTTGGTTCATAATCGCCTCCTTCGCTCAGTTCTTTGGGTTCGGGCATCACTTCAGCCCTCACATTCAGTTCTTGTTTGTTGGCATGTTGCACATCAATGCTTACCGTATATTGCTGATCAGGTGAAAGACGAACGTTGTCAAACCTGCCTCCTTTGCCGTTGATGTTTGCCGAAGTGATACGCGGAGCCATGTGTTGTGGTTTTTCACCTGTCCATAAGTGTTGCATAACACCAATGGCTTCGGTCTTTTCTCCGTTTTCGGTAAAGAGACCGTACCATGAGGGTGTGCGTTCTTGTTTTTGACCCCATAAGAATACGAATGACCCCATACATTTTTCGTCATTGGCAAGTATTGCTTTTTGATATCTTTCTCTGATCGCATCGGCCTTTTCTGAAGAAGTTTGTTCGATGGGCGACCCCCATTCGGTAAGTGCTACCTCCCAATGACCTGTAGCGCCCCATTCAGTGACCAGATAAGGGCCTTCGTATCCCGCTTCCCGGACGCGTTCCGGCAGATTTATAATATCAGCATACATTTGAATGGAAAGAAAGTCGAGAGCCGGGGCGCGCTTTTCTATCTCATGAACAACATCAGCACTGATACCGGCCAGCATTGTAGTAACAACGTGGTTACCATCCACTTCTTTGATCATCAATGCAATATCGTTTACAGCATCCCAAACAAGAGGGTTCGTGTAATGCAGGTTCAGCTCATTCCCAATACCCCATCCCAAAAGCGCAGGATGATCTTTTAGCGATTCTACTTCCTTTCTCAATCTTTCCAGTTGGTCTGCTACTGCTTCCTCATTGTTATAATCAAAACCATGTCTTTCCTTGGCCACATCCAATCCCATCATCACCATCAAACCGTGTTCCCGTGCATTATCGAGTGCCTGCTGTGCATTTTGTGTTTCGTCACCGGTACTCCAGGTGCGAAAAGAATTACCTCCATGTGCTGCTATTTCCGTACAGGGGCCATATTGACATCCTGCCCCTTCCACAAAAAAGGGTTCTCCATTTACAAACAAGCGATATTTCCCTTCTGTTTGCTTTATTTCAACGTTGGACGGACCGGGGTTTTTCTCCTCCTTTTCTGCCTCCTCACTGCCATTGCATGCATGAAATGCAACAGATATGAAAATGATAACGGCAATACTTTTTATTTTTCTCATGTTTTTAAGCTTTTGATATTTTACATTTCGGTGTTTTCAGTGAAATAACACTATACCGGATCTGTGCGGATAAATTGTTTTTATTTTTGGCATTCAGATGCTGTTTTTACTACCCTGTTCATTGCATTGAGGAACAGATTTAAACATCTGATTTTTGTGTTAGCGGATCAGTTTTGATTCGAGTTCTTCCAATGATTTTCCTTTGGTTTCGGGAACAAATCGCCAAACAAAAATTAATGCCAGCAATCCGAAAAATGAGTAAATAAAGTAGGTGTTGCTACTGCCCATGTATTCCATCTGAACCGGAAAAACGGTTGCCACAGAAAAACTTACGATAGAATTCCAGAAACCCATAATGGAGATAGCCAACCCTCTTAGTTTGTTGGGAAAGATCTCCGAAAGCAATGTCCACATTACCGGCCCCATGGATATGGCAAAGGATGCCACAAATAAGATCAGACCGATCAATACCCAGAGGGAATTAATGGTAATGGAATGTTTCAGGATGATCTCTTTAAAACTGTTATAGGTTTGCTGGCCTACATTCTCTTTTACTTCACTGAAAAAAGCCACTTCATTTCTGAATGGCCGATTGTTTAGTTTTTCAAGATTTTGAAGATTTTCCAGATGAAAAGTGCTAACTTCCATCGTACTCACTTCGCTTAAAAGTTCGGTCATGGAGTCATCATTGATCACATATTTTGCATTGTGGAAAGAAAATCCGACCAGCGCCAATGAAATAAATATACCTGTAGCACCAATGTATAGCAGCGGTTTTCGCCCCAGGCTATCAATCAGAAACATGGCTAAAATGGTCATGACAACATTGGTAACACCCAGAATGGCAGCCTGCAAAAAAGCAGCATCCTTTCCGCCACCAGCCATTTCAAAGATCATGGGTGCATAATAAAAAATGGCGTTGATACCTGTTATTTGCTGGAAAAAGGCAATCCCAAATCCAATGATCAGAACAGTTTTCATTTTTTTGGAGAACACGTCTGCCCATCTTGCTTTGTCTTTGTTTATTTCTTCGTGCAGGCTTCTGTTGATCTCTTTCTGCTCTATTTCAGATTGCAAGAGTCCGTGAATTTTTATCAGCACACCCTTTGCTTCCTCCATAAGTCCTTTTTGCATCAACCACCTGGGGCTTCTGGGTACAAAAAACAAGAAGGCAAAATACAAAACTGCTGGAACTGCCTCCACTCCGAGCATAAGCCGCCATTTGATATCGGCATCGGCAATGGTCTGCTGAAAATAATAATTGGAAAAATAGGCAACAGAGATTCCCAGAACGATGTTGAGTTGATTGAATGTTACCAGGGTACCCCTGAGTTTGCGGGGAGCAATTTCGGCAATGTACATGGGAGCCACCAAAATGGCCATTCCTACGCCAAGACCACCTACAATGCGGGCAATTAGAAAAACACCAATATGGTTTGCCAGGGCAGAAACCACAGCACTGATAGTGAAAAGCATCGCGGTAACCATGAGTATCTTTCTACGCCCAAACCTGTCGGATAGTCTTCCGGCAATTATATTACCCATGATGGCGCCCAGAATGAGCGAGCTCACTGAAAAGCCGATCAGAAATGAGCCTGAATTCATTCCGAAAGTATCCCGGTAGAATGGTGTTGCACCGGAAATGACAGCACTGTCGAATCCCAGCAGAAAACCACCGAGGGCAACGATCAGGGAAATGAGAATTGTATACATTTTTTTGGTCATAACATAGCAATTTTCAGGTTTTTTGAAGTGGTTATGAATGCTGCGAGGGCATAACCTCTCTGTCAGATGGAAAAATCATCTGATTTTTAATCAGTCCAAACATCAAATAAGGGAAAAGACTTCCGGAGAAGAAGACAGGATAGTTCCTGTCCCTTTACCGGAAGATCATAGAATCAATATCCATCATTCTGTTGGAAAGCTCCTTCAGAAAGGTCTAGTTCAGTTTGTGGTATAGGCAAAAACCCCTTTGAAGCAATGTTAAAAGTAGTAACATCAAAGACAGCCTGATCGCCTTCATAATTTGGGCCTCTGATGCCCTGGTAGGTAAATTCCTGCTCAGCCACGGCAAGTCCTTGTCGCAGCACATCGAAATATCTTAATCCTTCCAATGACAATTCGAGTCTGCGTTCCCGGAGTATATTTTCAAGGGTGGCATCTACAGGGTCGAGACCAACCCTTGCTCTTACCCTGTCAAGATAATCCTGTTTTGAGGGGCTGTTGAGTTCTGCAGCCATAAGGAGTACATCGGAGAATCTGATTGCTCTGTGGTTAACCGTTCTGTTGAGTTCAAACTGTCCGTCTGATCCCCAATGCTCAGCATCGGAGCTGTACTTGTTTGAGAAGTATCCGGTGTGTTGATAACCAATATCTAAACTACCATCAATGACCTCCTGGGTAAGGATTGTATGTTCAAATCTTGGGTCATCTTCCAGATCGAGGGCAAGTTTATGACTTACAGGGGCATAGCTCCATCCTCTGTCCCAGTTATCAGAACCGGTCACCCTGGGGCCCTGCATTTGTGCGGCCAGATTACCGTTTCCACCACGCACATAGTCCCAGTCCCACCATGGAGGAGTATCGCCATAAGAGATCTCAAACACCGACTCAATACCAAACTCGCCTTCCAGACTAAAATTGGTCTCATAATCTTCAAAGAGATCAAGTCCGCTGTTGTTAATGATGTCTTCCAGCTGATTAAGAACGTAAGTCTGGTCAACAGTTGTGCCATTGGCATCCAGGCTTCCGCCATACACACCATTATAGAAAAGAAATACTCTTCCCATTAATCCTTTGGCAGCCCATTTTGTAACTCTGCCTGCCTGGGCAGAAGGGACAGACTCGGGTAAGTCAGCAGCTGCTTCTACCAGATCGAGGAAGATTTGATCATAAACCTCTTTGGGATCGTTTTGCTCCTGTTTATATTCAGAAGTAGATTTAATCGTTTGGGTAAGCAAAGGTATATTTTCAAAATAGCTGACCAGCTCGAAATAAAACCATGCGCGCATAAATTTTGCTTCTGCAATGGTACGGGTTTTAAATTCATCAGATGCATCAATATCCTCAATGATCTCAAGAAATAAATTTGCCCTGTAGATACCAATATAATTTTTGATCCACATGGAGTGAACGATAGGATTGGTAGCGGGAATGTCAAAATTATTGAGCTGGTCCCAGTTAAAACCATCGTTGGAGTCTGAACCACCGGCAAAGGCATCATCGGATAGCACATCTGAAACCATAGGGGCGGGCGACCAGGAGACACCCGGTGTAGATTGATATGTAAGTGCATCGTATATTGCTACTAATGCCTGGTATGCTTGATCTTCTGTTTGGTAGAAATTAGAAGATACTTCCTGATCAAGGGGTTGCAGATCAAGAAAATCTTCACTGCAGGCAGTAAAAAACAAAACAAAAACGAGCGACTTTGCTATGTTACTGATTAATTTTTTCATATTTATAGTGTTTTAATAATTTAGAATGAAATGGAAGTACCTAACCTGAAGATACGGGACTGTGGATAAATGCCACGATCAATACCAATATCGAAAGAGCTCAAAGCGCCAATTTCTGGATCTGCTCCGCTATAGCGGGTAAGTGTGAATACGTTTTCAGCAGAAATATATACTCTCCAGTTGTTGGATTTAATGCGCTGCAGAAATCCAGAAGGAAGCGTATATCCGATCTGAAAGTTTTTCAGACGTATGTAAGAACCATCTTCGATATACAGGTCAGAAACCCTGTAATTGTTATTTGTATCGAGCCATGTAAAACGAGGAGTTGTATTAGAGGGGTTCTCTTCTGTCCAGCGTTCCAGTACGTCTGTAGTACGGTTGGTATAACGGAGGTCTTGTCTTTGCATACCATTAAAAATATCGTTTCCATAGGTACCTGTGATCAGGAATCCAATATCAAATTTTTTGTAGTTGGCAGTCCCATTCAAACCAAATGTCCAGTCGGGGGTTGGGTTACCGATCATGGTTCTGTCATCGGGATTGATCACCCCGTCTTTATTTACATCCACAAATCTTACGTCACCGGGTTTGGCATTAGGTTGGAGTGGTTGCCCGGTAGATCCGATATGCTGAAAGACTTCTGTCTCATTCTGAAAGATGCCATCTGTTTCATAACCCCAGAAATAGGCAATGGGCAATCCAATTTCGGCACGCGTAACCAACCCTGCCACGGCCCATGTTGCGCCTGGCAATACACCTTCTTCGTTACCGATGTTGGTCATCGTATTTTTGTTGTAAGCACCATTGATACCCAAAGAATAGCTGAAATCAGTTGCATTGTTACGCCAGTTGAGTGATAGTTCCACCCCTTTGTTCTCCACACTTCCTACATTGTCGAAAGGAGGTTCATTACCAACGTGAGCAGGAATGGGTATGCGTTCGAGCAAACCCTTGGTGGTTTTCACATAATAATCAATGGTAGCGGTGAGTCGGTTGTCGAAAGCACCGAGATCGATTGCGATATCGATTTGCTCTGATTCTTCCCATCTCAGGTCGGCATTTTCAACAAAAGAAGGAGAGGCACCAACTACACGACCGGCGCCAAAAATATATCCCCGGCTATTGTTGATGGTGGAAATAAACTGGTAATTACCAATGTTCTCATTACCATTTATACCCCAGGATGCTCTGAGTTTTACCAGGTCTAATGATCCCAGGCTGGGAAAGAAACCTTCTTCGCTGATGATCCATGAAGCACCCAAAGAGGGGAAAGTACCGAAACGATTGTTTTCGCCAAATCTTGAAGAACCGTCATGACGTATGGTAGCATTAAAAGAGTATCTGCTCTGGTAATCATACATGATCCTTCCAAAATAGGAGAATAAAGATGCGTGCGAGGCACCACCAGAAGCCTGCCATACCGTATCAGTAGCCATATTCAGGTACACATGATTGGGGTCGTTGATGGGTACTTTTGCATTAGAACCGGAAAGGTTTTCGAAGTTGAATTTGTTGGCAGTGGTACCGGCAAGTGCCGAGAAGTTATGATCGCCAATTTGCCTGTTGTAGGAAAGCGTATTTTCCCATTGCCAGGTAAAATATCTGTCAATATTTTTTGATACCGAAGTTTTGTCGTCATTTAATTGTGCTCCGTTGAGATAATAAAGCGGACGGTATGAATCAAACATCACAAAAGAGAGGTCAATACCAAAAGAACTTTTAAACTTTAATCCCTCTATGATCTCAAGTTCGCCGTATACATTTCCGATGAGTTTGTCTGCACGTGTTTTTCCGGTTTGTGTTTCCAGAAGTGCCAGAGGGTTTACAATTTCCGCACCTACATAATTTGATATACCATATACTTTGCCATCATCAGAAGTTACAACAGGTTCGGTGGCATAGGGTGCCTGCCCGAGTACCGATTCATTTTCCTCATAGAGGGGCGTGAGAGGATCCAGGTTTAAAGCACTGCTAAAAGCACCATTAAAGGAGGTGTTACTCCCAATTCCTCTTGTTGCGATATGCGAAAAAGCCAAATTATTTCCAAAATTGAAATAATCATTTACTTTGTGGGTAGTGTTTAACCTTGTTGTAATACGGTCAAATTGAGATTTATCGCCCCCGATAATCCCTTGTTGTGAAAAATATCCCAGTGATGAGGAATAAGTACTTCTTTCGTTTCCTCCACTTACATTTACTTCATGGTTCAGGATCGGTGCATTGGTTTCAAAAAGTGATTCCTGCCAGTTGGTATCGTGCAAGGGTATTTCGTTGAGATCAAAAGGTTCAGAGAGTCCTGAATTGGAAGCACCTTCATTCATCAGCATCATGTATTGCTCAGCATCGAGCATGTCGATGGTTTTCGATACATTTTGAATACCCTGATAGGCAGAGTAAGTAACTCTCATGTCGCCATCCTGCCCACTTTTT
This sequence comes from uncultured Bacteroidales bacterium, assembly GCA_964589855.1. Classification (GTDB taxonomy): domain Bacteria; phylum Bacteroidota; class Bacteroidia; order Bacteroidales; family UBA7960; genus SKVR01. Next base: position 26,619 of record CAZPVB010000008.1, on the reverse strand, counting down.
GTTGTGATAAGGATAACACCGTTTGCCGCCCTGGCACCATAAATGGCAGCGGAAGCGGCATCTTTGAGAACATCCATAGACTCAATGTCACCCGGGTTGAGGTAATCAATATTTCCTACAGCCAAGCCGTCAACAATGTAAAGAGGATTAGCATTTCCGGTTGTACCGGCACCCCTGATCCTGACGGTTGGGGCTTCACCGGGTTGTCCGGATTGATTGGTGACAAGTACACCGGCAGTGCGTCCCTGAAGCGCCTGATCTACCCTTACGATGGGTTGTGCATTAATTTCTTCAGCATCAACACTGGCAATGGCACCGGTTACAACTTTTTTCTTCTGCGAACCGTACCCGACTACTACAAATTCATCAAAGGTTGTAATATCAGGATATAACTCAATATTGTAAGTACTGGTTTCACCTTCATTAAGGGTTAATTCAACTGTTTCTGAGGTATAACCTACATAACTGAACACAACATTGTAAGTTCCGGCATCCAGTTCAAGGGTGTACTCCCCGTCCATGTTGGTAACTGTTCCCATTGCTGTGCCTTCTACAATGATGTTGGCACCGGGCAACGATTCCTCTGACATGCGGTCGGTAACCACCCCCTGCAGGGTTTGTCCCTGACTATGGTGAATACTTAATAATCCTGTTAAAAGGAAAATAAAGTATAAGAAGGGTGTTTTCATGTTTTGAATTTTTTAGTTGATAATAAGTTGAATTGATGAGTAGTAAATTTTAAACAAATCGATTTAATCTACACGCATATAAATTTATAATGCTTGTCAAATTATTTAATAATCGTCATCAAATATCAAAAAATACTTTATCCTGTTTCGATTTGTGATGAGATTTAAAAAGAAATCAATAGAATGTTTGAAGTTCTTGCGATTGATTGATAAAAAAATACCCCATCCATAGTAAAGATGGTAAATGATATATGTTAAACAGGTTGGAAAACACGGATGTAATCAACCTTCATCTGTTGTGGGAAAACCGTTTGATCATTGGGATTTCCAGGCCAGTTACCTCCAACGGCAATATTAAAAATAAAGAAAAACGAATCATGAAATTCTGTCATGTGTGAAGAGGTAATATCAATTACACCAAATTGTATATCGTTAACATACCATTTGATGGTGCTTTCATCCCAGATGATAGAAAAAACATGGTATTCGTCTGTGAATGTGCCTGATGATAAAGTATATCCATTTCCTGTATATGCATGTCCGTTGTTATTCCAGTGCAGAGTTCCATGAACAGTATTTTCGCGACCATTTCCACCAACCATTTCCATCATATCTATTTCCCCACAGGAAGGCCAACCCACCGAAGCTATACTTTCACCCAACATCCATAGTGCTGGCCAAAGTCCCTGACCTTCCGGGAGCAATGCTCTGATGTCGATCCTCCCATACTGAAAAGATTTTTTGCGTTGTGTTTTCATTCGTGCAGAGGTGTAATTTTTACCGGCATAGGATTCCTGGCGGGCCTCGATGGTAAGCAGACCATCTTCCACCCATGCATTTTGTTCGCGATAATATTGTTGTTCATTGTTACCCCACCCGCACAATCCAGGGCATCCGTCACCGGTTTCAAAGACCCAGTTGTTGGTATTGATCTGATCACCATCAAACTCATCGTTCCATACTAACTGATAACCCTCGTAGCTTACCGGGGTCGTGTATCCATCTTCCGCTGAAACCTCGCCATCGTCAAGAGAAACAGGCAGAGAAAGCAATTCGCGGATAAATCGTCCTGATTCACCATATGCCCTCACATCCAGTTGATAGATTCCCGTTTGTGTAAAACTATATTCAAAATTTCCTGATGTGTTGGTTTGGTCAGGTTCTTCATTGTTACCTACGCGCAACTGATATTCAACTGCATTTTCGGCTGTTGCATTGATCGTGGCCAAGCCGTCCTCATCCACATTTACATCCACCACAAGACCGGATGGATCACCAGACGGGGCATTGTTTTCTTCTTCACAGGAAGTGAAAACACTCACCACGATAAAAAGAAACAGATAGAGTGATTTTAGAAATAAAGGATACATAGGATTGGATTATGTGTTGGTACAGATAGAATCATGGTTGTTTCTTTTGGAAAAAAGTTATGATCCTGCCAAGGCAGGACCATAACTTACATTACCAACTAACCAACTATTCAAATATAAGATTACGTACGTAGAAAGTACCACCGGCTTGGTGTCCGCCGCCACCAAGACCAAGATAGATCATATCTAAATCGTCTCTTTCCAATACGTCTGTCAATGGGAATGTATAGGTTTGCCATTCACCTAACACAAGGTCATCTCCTTCTACAACAAACTGTACGGGGCTGCCCCACCACTCTTCAGTCTGACTTTGATCTGCAAAACCAAATACCATATGTCTTGCCAGTGTTGTGAAATCAGTATCATCAGGGACAAAAACATCAATTTTTGCGGTGGTGAAGTTATCAAATTGGATATCTTTAGGATCGGGGGTTGCACGGAACTGCAATTCCTGGTAATCAACACCTTCTGTTCTAATGAATTCTCCTACCTTGTCAGCATTTGCGTCTGTAGGATCATCAACACCAAATATTACTGAAGATCCGGAGGGAACCGTATCGATGGTTGCCATCTCACCTTCTTCTTTTGAGGCGAAAGTTACGAAAATATCTGTTGGAGTTATATCTTCAAGGTCCTCACCAAATGGTTCTGCTTCTGTAACTATTTCAGGTTCCAGGGAAGGATCAGAATAGCTTACATAGGTAAAATCCCAATAAGCCTCTGCATAAGCGTAGGAAACCACCATCTGATCATATCCCTCAAATTCTTCAATAGAAATAAGGAAAGATTTGCTGGGTTCGGGAACGATACTTTCTCCGTTGGTTCCCAATTGAGGAAGACCCATCCATGCACCAGTACCATTGAGGGTAACTGTGTTTGTGGAGGGTTCGTATTCAAATGCATGGGTTTCGCTGAGCCAGTCGCTTACATCAGTACCTTCATTGTTTACCATGTTAGAAGATACTGCCTCGAAACATGTCCCGGCTAGGTCTTCGCCAAATACGGCTTCTTCTCCCCAGAATACACCGTTGTCATTGAAAACAAATGAACCATCGCGGTTAAAGGTAAATTCATGTTGATAGACACATGGACGTGAACCGTCGTTTTCCAGAGACCACCATGAACGTGCACCCTCTGCATCAGGGCCTACACCCATACTGGTTTCATTGCGGTATAGTTTCCATGTTTTGGAGGTTTCTCCTGCCAGCAATATTATTGCCGAATTAGGATCTTTGATTTCAATCGTTTGCGAAAAATCAGCACTCACACCGTCGGCATTTACAGCTGTTAACACTACGTCAAAATTTCCTGCTTCTGTATACGTATGAACAGGATTTTCTACTGTAGAAGTTTCACCATCGCCAAATGCCCATGTATAGGTTTCTGCATTTTGAGAAAAGTTAGAAAAACTTACTTCCAGGTAATTTTCTTCACTGATCTCATATTGGAAACTTGCAATGGGATCTTCTGCCGGCTCCGGATCATCTTCCTCGCAGGAGGTAAAAAGGAAGGGTACTGAAAACATGGCTGCTAAAAACATAGCATACCTTAAAAAATCTTGTGCTTTGGTCTTTTTCATAAGTTAAATTTTTAATGGTTAAATAGTAATGAAAATAATAAATTGAGTTGTTTAGTGGAGCGCAAAATTTATTATTGAATTAACGTTGCAC
>CAZPVB010000008.1:0-22790 GCA_964589855.1 uncultured Bacteroidales bacterium | reverse complement strand
TTCTTTTTTTCAAAAAACATTGAGATTTTGGGGTGTTATTTTCTTAAAATATGTGTTTTTTGAGACACTTTAGGAATAATCTTTACGGATCCTGTCACAAGTTTACATTCTGTGAATTTTGTTGGGCAATAAGAAAAAACCACAATGGAACAAAATATTATTGAAACCAAAAAATTGCTTTGCGGGTTGATCAAATCTTGAGTAAAGCTGAAGGATGAATCCTTCAGCTTATATCAGGTGAGTAGTTATTTTCTCCGGGCAGTTTAGTAGCTCATAATAAAATCAGTAAGATTGGTATCATGGGGCAGGTTGAGTTTTTTCCGCAGGCGGTAGCGGCTGATCTCTACACCACGTACAGATATATTCATCAAAGGAGCAATTTCCTTGCTGGAAATGTTCATTCTCAGGTAAGCACATAACCGGAGTTCTTTGGGCGATAGGTTTTCATAATCAGCTTTGAGGCGGTTGATAAAGTCCTGATGTACTTCATCAAAATAACTGTTGAACAACTCCCAGTTTTTTTCATTCCGCAGATCGCGGTTGATTTTTTTGATCAGACCATTGAGCAGGAAACCCTGAGATGAGTCGCCAGCATTGCTTTTTTGTAATTTATGCAGATCGTCGCGCAGGGAGGTAAGGGTTTTGTTTTTCTGGATCAGGTGAAGGGTGGCATTGGCAAGTTCTCTGTTTTTAAAATTCATCTCATTTTTCAGACTTTCATTGCGCAAGTAAATGATTTCCTGCTCGCTGAGTGCTGTTTTTTCTTTGAAATCCTGTTCTTTTTCCGCCAATTTTTTTTCGTGTTTCAGTTTCTCTCTTTGCCTGATCCGCAGTATTCTGCGACGTACAAAATAAATGTTGGCAATGATGGTGACCAAAAGCAGGAAAGCGTATATACCATAAGCAGTTTTGGAACGGAAAAATGGTGGGGCAATGGTGAAATGGATAGATTTTACCGGACTTATATTTCCGAAGGCATTCATGGCTCTTACCTCAAACACATAATTTCCTTCTCTGAGGTTTGTAAACTCTTTAAAATTTACTTCGTCCCATTCCGACCATTGGTTGTTAAATCCAGCCAGTCTATGCGAAAAGAATATTTTCCGTGGATCCTCATATGCGGGCAATGTAAAACGGAAATTGACAGAATTGAATTGAAAAGGAATATCTTTGCTTTCCTTTCCGTGATAGGAAAATGATTCGTCGAGATGATAGAGAAGCAAAGAATCCTGATTGCCATAAAAGTACACTTCTCTTACAAAAACATCCTCCATGTGTCCAAAATCCTTTATGATTGAATTGTTGTAGTGTACCAGTCCGTTCCACGACCCAATCCATGCATGATCGCTTTCATCGATGTAAATATTCTGGAAAGAAGGGAGTAAATTTTCACTTATTCCGGCAAAGGGAGCTTTTATATCGCGGTAAGTACCATCTTCCAGTAAACGCATCAAACCCATGTAGTCGTGGGTAAAATACCAGTAATTGCCTTTTTCATCCTGCTTTATAAGGTCAATGAAACTTTTATCATGAAAGAGTTGATTGATCTCTGTGGGTTTGAAGAAATGATCATCCTGGTAGTTGTATTGAAAGATACCCGCAGGTGTGGTAACCAGCATTTGGTTGTTTATATTTTGAATATTGTATGGCAACGAGTCGGGTAGCCCATGCGTTAGGCGGAACAATTTAAAGAAAATAACAGAATCCAGGGACTTGTTTAACTGCACCTTGTAAATTCCTCTGTATCCGTGCGATATCCATAGAATATCTTTATGATCCATAAACATGGTACGGCTCGATTGGGTAAAACCTTTGATGGTGTCAGCAAAAACCCATTGGTCATTGATTTTTTCAAGGGTTACCAGCCCCGAATACGTTCCTGCAAGTATTTTTTTGTTTTTCTGCTCAGGCAGAGGGGATGGCAGAAAGTTCCAAAATCCGCGGATATCTGATACTTTGCGTGCATTAAAACCATTGATCTCAAAGCATCCGAAGTTATGTCCACAAAATAAGCTTCCCTCAATGATAGAAAGATTCCAAACCTGTCCTTCGGTACCTTTGATCAATCTGAATTTGTCAATGTTTTTCCCGGTATTTTTAAGCTTGCCCTTTTCCAATGCATACAACCCCTGATTGGTTCCCACGTAAAAAATACCGTTATGAATAATACTTGCGTAAGCGGTTTCGATGTTATAATTAAAGTTGAGGTGCGACAAAGGAGAGCTCACCTCAATAAAATCAATGCCGTTGTCAAGCCCGATCCATAGATTTTTTCCTTTATCTTCAAAAAGGCTGAGTATGGTATTATTCTGCAGTCCTTTGTACCGATCAAAATGTTGAATGATCTCTCCTTGCTGGTTGGTGATATACACTCCATTGCTTAGCGAACCCCATGCCAGACTTCCATCGTTTAATTTTGTGGCAGAATAGAGCATATCCTCTCTGAGGAACTCATTTACAGGCGCTTTCCAGGGCTGTATAGCCCCGTCCTTCCATAAAAAAATCCCTTCGTTACTGGTTCCCACCAGAAACTGGTTATTATCAATGCTTAAAATGCTCCTGATCTCGTTTCTGAATACTACGGGGTGTTCTGAAATGGTGATCAGGGTATCATCTTCCAGTCGCATTAACCCCTGTTCATCATCTGTCACAAAATAATCATCCTGCACCTGGTGCATAGGACGAAAAGTACTGAAAGGATTTATTACTTTAATATTTTGTCCATTATAAATAAAAATGTAATTGGAAGAACGGAAGATAATCTCTTTTCCTCTGCTGTATATATCCCAAACTTCGTCAAAATCGAGATTTTTTTCCGGAACCAGATCACGGAGTGAATGGTATTTCATGCCACTGTCGGGGGTGTGTGCCAAAAATCCGATCTCTTCAAATGCACCAGCATATATGGTATCGCCAACGGCAAAAACCGAGCGAACTACCGAGCTGTTGGGCACAGGATAAGTTTTCCAGTTTTTTCCATCATACTCCAAAATTCCATTGTTGTTGCCAAAATACATAAAACCTTTGCTGCTTTGGGTTATTGACCAGTTTTGAGCACTTGCCTGATACGTGTTTCGTGTATGATTAATGATAAAAGGTATACCTGTATCTTTTATCTGTGATTGCACAGGCAAAAAGGAAAAAACCAGAAATGAAAAAAATAAATATTTGCGAAACAATGGCATAAACGAAAAGATTTTGACTCTGTCAGCTGATCCTGATAAAAGATATGATTAACAACTACCACCGGGCAAGTGTAAATACAAAGTGCGGTTATCTGCTAAAATACCTGACAAAAATAAAATAATTTACCCGTATTTGAGAATATGGCAATTAGAATCAACAAGATAAATGTTTTTCTTCTTATACAGACCTGACGAACACGAATATTTTTCCATTCCTGAAGCTGACATTGTGGGTTTGAACCATTCAATGAAACAAATGCCACGGGGTAGACAGATTTCTGTTTTTGAACAGCAGATTTCTGAGTCCGGCACAAAAAGGTTATTGTCCTTTAATTCCACGATTGATCACTTATTTAATGATTTGAAATTCAGATTCATGACAAAGTAAAAATTGAACACGGACGTTTAAAAACAAGTTTTTAGATCAGACAGATTAATGTAAAAAAAATCCACTCAGGATACTTTCTCCTGAGTGGATTCATTGTGTATACTGAAAAAGATTCATTTTTCAGGAAGGGAAGTAAATGCTATTTTTTACTTCGTCTGCCAAAAAGGAACAAAACACCACCACCAGCAATGGCAGCAATTCCTGCCCAGCGGGGCCATTCAACTTCTTCTTCTTTTTCACGGGTAACTTCCACATCACCAACTTCCACAACACTTTCTTCCTGCTTGAAACTTACACCTGTAAAAATGGTGGTGGCAATGCCTGCCACGATTAAAATGATTCCGATTGTTTTCATCATATATCTGTTTTTAGGTTAGAAAAAAGAAAATTTGGTATTGAAACCTTCGTAATATTAAAACATTTTCCTGAACTCTGAGATAATTGAGTGATTGATAGCAGTGAAATGGGAGAGGGAATAGATGAACTGAATAAAATTCTTTGATTTTATCAATTTACATGCAAGATACATAAATCTATTATCAAATCAAAATAATTTTACAGAAAGATATGAGTGGTGTTGAACACACTGCCCATCTGCCAGCCAATAAAGAATCTGAGCATCTCAACCCCTGTTGTTCATGAAAAATCTATCCGTTTACCCTCAAATCATACACAGGTATCCATTCATTTTCATCAATATGAGCGGCAATTATATTCTCAATGCTGCTGATAAACAAAGGATTGAAGACAAATATAAAAAAATAGCAGCCTTTGAAAATAAAGGCTGCTATTTAATTTTCTTTGAATCCGGGAAGTGTTTTTCTCCTGCATCAAATTTCATGAGGGAAGATGTTTACCAGATGGAAGCAAAACGCGAGGGAGGTGTTTTTATATTCTGGTTTCAATCATTTACAACCCCAGAAATTCTACCACCTTGTTATAAACATTTTCTCCTGTATATCCCAGTTTTTCATCGAGCACTTTTGCAGGGGCAGAATATCCGAAGCTTTCAAGACCGATAGATCTGCCTTTCGGACCCACCAGTCCTGCCAGTGTAACAGGCAATCCGGCGGTAAGACCCAGAATAGGTAATCCGGATGGGATCACCTCTTCCTGGTATTTTTGCTCCTGTTCGCGGAAGAGCCCTTCTGATATTACTGATGAAAGCTGAACCTTTAGTCCTTTTCGTTCTTTCAGCAATTGGGCACCTGCATGCAGGGTAGCAACTTCAGACCCATTTCCTACCAATACAATGTCAATATCGCCCTGGTCTTTGTAAACCACATATCCACCTTTTTCGGATTGCAGCGCTTCTGTATAGCGGTTTTTCAGAGCGGGCAGATCAGGAATGTTTTGTCTGGAAAGCAGCAATGCTGTTGGGGTAGATGTGTTTTCCAGAGCCATTTTCCATGCTACATTAGTTTCCATGGCGTCTGCGGGTCTGAGAACCAACATGCTTCTGTTTCCGGAGTGGTTTTTCAGTTTTTCGAGCAATCGTATTTGTGCTTCCTGCTCCACAGGCTGATGGGTAGGGCCATCTTCACCAACACGAAAAGCGTCGTGCGTCCAAACATAAATAACGGGTAGTTCCATCAGAGCTGCCAGTCTTACAGCGGGCTTCATATAGTCAGAAAAGACGAAAAAAGTACCACAAACGGGAATAACGCCCCCGTGTAATGCCATACCATTGGCTACTGCACCCATGGTCAGTTCGGAAACTCCTGCCTGCAGGAATGCACCGGAGAAGTCACCCTTCTTAAATTGTTTGCTTTTCTTGAGAAAACCATCTGTTTTATCGCTGTTGGAAAGGTCTGCAGAAGCCACGATCATATTTTCAACATGTTGTGCCATATAAGCCAAAACGACACCTGATGCTGCTCTGGAAGCAATGTTTTCTTTTTGCTGAATGGATGAGAAATCGATCTCAGGAATTTTTCCGCTGTAAAACTGTTCGAGCTTTTCTGCCTGTTCTGGGTTTTCTTGGGCCCATTTCTGCTGTTTCTCGGTGTTTTCTTTTACAAACTGTTTTTTCTTTTCATTGATCTCATTCCAATATGTTTTTACATCTTCAAAAATAATGAAAGGGTTTTCGGGATCACCGCCAAGGTTGGCAATGGTTTTTGCAAAAGAACCGCCAGCGGCGCTAATGGGCATTCCATGGGTAGAAGTTTGTCTCTCAAAAGTACCTCCGTCTTCGGTGAGCGCCCCCTTGCCCATGATGGTTTTGCCAATAATCAGCGATGGGCGGTCTTTTTCATTGTGTGCCTCGCGGAGTGCCGACCGGATCTCCTCCTGGTTGTTACCGTTGATAGTTACTACGTTCCAACCCCAGGCTTTGTATTTCATGGCGGTATCTTCGTAGCTAACGGCAGATGTTTCGCTGCTGAGTTGTATGTCGTTAGAATCATAAAACATGATCAGGTTGTTCAGTCCCAGGTATCCTGCCATACGTCCTGCCCCTTGGCTGATCTCTTCCTGAATACCGCCGTCAGAAATAAAGGCGTAAGTTTTGTGCTCGAGTGTTTTCCCGAAGCGTTCAACCAAAAATCTTTCTGCAATGGCGGCACCAACGGCGTTGGTATGTCCCATTCCAAGCGGACCTGAAGTATTTTCTACCCCTTTGGCATGGTTGGCTTCGGGGTGCCCGGGTGTAATACTTCCCCACTGGCGAAAGTTTTTCAGATCATCCATATTATAAAACCCGACCATAGACAGGATGGAATAAAGCATGGGCGACATATGACCAGGATCGAGGAAGAACCTGTCGCGGTTGCGCCATTTTCCATTTTCGGGGTCGTAATTCAAAAATTCCGAAAACAGAATATGGATGTAATCCGCACCACCCATAGCACCGCCCGGGTGTCCTGATTTTGCTTTTTCTACCATCGCTGCCGATAGTATTCTGATGTTATCTGCACTGCGTTCGTTGATTCCCTTCATAATGTTTATTTTATATTTAGTTGAATGAAATGATTGACAGATTATAAAAAACGGTGCAAAGATAGTCATTTTAACATAATTGATACGTTAAATGTAAGCACCTGATTTTTACCCTGCCGTGGGAGTAAATGAAACGACCCCATGATTTTGAGGTGCTGTTTTATGATTAGTAATTCTTCTCAGGGTACTGGTTGTTCCACCACTGAGGTTGATCCTTGAGGTATTTGTCCCACCAGGCCATGATCGTATTGTGCCATAATATCCTTTTGTTGTATTGCAGGATGTGATGGTCCTGATCTTTTACCATGATCAGTTCCACGGGTTTATCCAGTATTTTCAGTGCTGTGTAAAACTGAATGCTTTCTCCCGGCGGTACGTTGGTATCTGAATCTCCTGTAAGCAGGAGCAAAGGAGTGTTTACCCTGTCTGCACTAAAAAGTGGACTTTGGTTGACATAGAGTTCCTGATTGTTCCAGGGATAGCTTCCGGCAGAGGCTACAGCACTGTAGGAATATCCCCAGTATCCTTCACCCCAGTAGCTGGAGAGTGCGCTGATACCCGCATGAGAAATGGCAGCCGTGAAAATGTCGGTACGGGTCATCAGCAGCATGGTCATAAATCCGCCGTAAGAAGCACCTGCACAACCCATTTTATTCTTATCGGCATAAGGATGTGCCTCCAGGAACTTTTTTGTCCCTTCAATGATCTCGTCAGCCACCGTGATTCCCCAGTTATTCACATGAGCAGCCGAAAACTCCTGTCCAGACCCTATTGCGCCGCTGGGTTGCAATACATATACCAGGTATCCGTTGCCAGCCCAGAGGTTATAGGGGTATCTGCCTCCAAATCCTCGTCCTACCGGGGTAGTACCACCATAATAATAAACAATCACGGGATATTGATCCCGGGGGTTGAAATCAGGAGGATAGTAAACCCTTCCTGTGATGTTTAAACCTGCATCCGTTTGAAAGTCCCAGTCTTTAACCTCACCCAGTTCTACATGCTTATAGTTTTCAGATTCAGTATCTTCCAGCAAACTGCTACGCAGGTTTTTCAGGTTCAATAAGTAATATTTATAAGGTGTATTTACATCATTGGATCTGTAAACAGCCAATCTCTCCTGACTGGCAAAATCCGGAGATGCCATAAATTCTCCTTCCAGGGGCAGCAGATCCATTTCTTCTTTTTTTATATTGTAACGATAAATATTTCTTTTGTCTTCTTCGCTTACAAGCAAATAAATATTGTTATCGCTTTTGTTCCAGGTTGCAGAAGATACGGAAGGGGCAAAATTTTTGGTGAAAGGGGTCACCTGTTGTGTGGAAAGATCATAAATATAAGCCTGCGTATCGTAATTATTGGGGATCATACCCTCAGGAACATTCTCCCCCATGCCGTTAAAAGCAGAAGGGCTTCCTGTGCAAAGCAGCTGATCACCCTCCGGGGAAAATCTGGCACTCACAGAGTTAAGTTCATCAACCCATAAGGTATCCAGTTGCATAGAATGAAGGTTGAGTATAAACATGTTTTGCCTGGAATAAGGTATTTCGGTATAGTCGGGATACGATTGACTAAACAGTATCTGATCACTTTGGGGGTGAATGTCCTGCAGGTAGGAGGAAAGATTGCCATAGGTAAGGCGTTGATGTGTGTTGCTTTCCAGGTCGAATTTGTAAAGAAATATCCGGTTCCGGAAGTTGGATTGTCTGTCTGCCATGCCTATTACCTGCCTGATATCATCCTCTGTGCCTTTTCCTTTTTCCTGCAACGAGTAGATGATATATTTCTCGTTTGGCGCCCATCTGTATCCACTAAAATTCTCTATATCCTCCATAAGTTCTTCCACAACACCATTTTCAATATCGTGCAGGTAAATCGTTGTTTTTCCGTTTTGGGTACTTGTATAGGATAATTTGTTGCTTTCAGGGGTCCAGTTTAATCTGGAAACATCAGCATGCCGGAAGGTATGAATCAGTTTCTGGTCTTCAGTGCTTTTTATTTCCGTCCATCTTTCCGTTTTACCTGAGGCCGGAATCATTTGTGTATAACTGACTTTATAATGGTTTCCATCAGGAGAAATATCTACGGAGGATATCTTTTTCCCCTCCAGCACATCATGGATGTTTTTTCTCCTGACCGGGTCAGCAGAGAAGCCCAGATCGTGAACCTGGTAAGGATCTTTCAACTCCAGGTTTGCCATGATTTTCCAATCCAGGGGCGCATCTGCTCCTTTGATGGTTTTCAGGGTCAGCAGGTGCTTCCCCTTTTTCATTTCCAGGTCCTTTGTTACTTTTCCCACCGTTTTTTCTTCTTTTTCGGTGGTCTTTTTTGTTCCGATTATTTTTCCATTCAACCAGGCCCTGAGCATATGAGGCGTTTTAATCTCCAGTGTAGCTTCCATCCACCTTTCGGCATTGATATAGATGGCCAGATAACTCACCTGTGGCTGATTTGCATCAGCGATTTCTTCCATTGTTACATAGCCATTGCTATCTGTAAAGGCCTCATTCCATGTTACGGTGCTTCCGTTTTTTACCATCAGTGTTTTTCCGGGTTGGGGAAAGTGATCGTCCAGCGACAGGAAGGTTTGCTCCAAAAGGTCTGCTTCAGAGAAAGTCTCTCCCATCACATTTTCTTTGTCGGCAAAAACGGGCGTTTCCAGTATTTGCGGACTCGTTTTCATCCATTGAGAGACCACAACTTTGTTGTTGTTGCTATTAGCTGTAAATGCCAGGAAAAATGGCAATAAAAAAATCATGAATGCTTTGCTCATGTAAAAATAATTTTAAAGAGTGAGAAATTGATTTGTGCGTTTTTTACGAAAAATTGTTTCCGGTATCTCATACAAATTTATGGTATTTCTGATCAACAGGAATAACTTGTACTTTTTACTTTTGCCTGATCCAAAAACCCCACAAATGCAATGCATGCGATGACTGCGAAACGGAAGTCTTAAATATCGCAAGTGACTCTTTGAAAGCGGACATAAGGAAACAATCGGCGTTTTCCTGCAGATATCAACAGCGCAAAATTAACATCTTCCTGCGATCAATAAGGTTTTTGGGTAAGAAAAAAATATACTACTTTTGCTTCACATTTTAAGTGATTATTTTTCAGAATACTAAACTTCAGATTTAATAATATTTATGAAAAGAGACACGCAAATATTTGACCTGATCGGGTTGGAAAAGCAAAGACAAATGCAGGGTGTGGAATTAATTGCCTCTGAAAATTTTGTCAGCGATCAGGTGATGGAAGCCATGGGTAGTGTTTTAACCAACAAATATGCAGAGGGTTATCCCGGAAAACGTTATTACGGAGGTTGTCAGATCGTAGATCAAACCGAGCAGTTGGCCATTGACCGGGCAAAAGAACTTTTTGGTGCGGAGTGGGCGAATGTGCAACCTCATAGTGGTGCACAGGCCAACGCCGCTGTTTTTCTGGCATGTCTGAATCCGGGTGATACTTTTATGGGTTTAGACCTTAGTCATGGCGGGCATTTGTCGCATGGAGCACCTGTTAATTTATCAGGCATTCTTTACCGTCCGGTGGCATATAAGCTCAAAGAAGAAACCGGGCTGATCGATTATGATGATATGGAAAAAGTGGCATCGGAAGAAAAACCCAGGATGATCATTGCCGGTGCTTCTGCCTATTCGCATGACTGGGATTATGAACGCATGAGAAACATTGCAGATAAAGTGGGTGCCATATTGATGGCAGATATTGCCCATCCGGCAGGACTAATTGCTGCCAAACTGCTTAATGATCCGCTGAAACATTGCCACATTGTAACCACCACCACGCACAAAACCCTGAGAGGCCCCCGGGGTGGTTTGATTTTGATCGGTACGGATATTGAAAATCCGTGGGGACTGACCACTCCCAAAGGTGTTGTGAAAAAATTATCGCAGGTGATTGATTCTGCTGTATTTCCAGGCACGCAGGGTGGCCCGCTGGAGCACATTATTGCTGCCAAAGCGGTTGCCTTTGGTGAAGCGCTTCATCCCTCTTTCCGCGATTACGGCATGCAGGTAATGACGAATGCCAAAGCAATGGCAAAAGCATTTATGGATAAAGGATATCATGTAGTATCCGGAGGAACACAAAACCATTTGATGCTCATCGACCTTAGAAGCAAATTTCCGGAGATATCAGGGAAAAAAGTGGAAAACACACTTGTGATGGCAGATATAACCATCAATAAAAACATGGTACCGTTCGACAGCCGGTCTCCATTTCAGACTTCCGGATTCAGGGTAGGGACTTCCGCTGTCACCACCCGCGGATTAAAAGAAGAGCATGTAATCACCATTGTTGACCTTATCGACGAGGTGATCTCCAATATCGACAACGAAGAAAGCATTAACCAGGTCAGGAAAAAAGTTAATGATCTGATGACAGCATTTCCTTTGTTTGCCTGGTGATTTTTTACTGACATCCCGGAAGTTTTGGTGGCTTTGCAGCAACGAAAGGTTTTTTTTTTCGCGAGGAAGCGTAGTAAATATCTCTGTTTTTAAAAAGAACAACCATCATTTGAGCAAAGCAAATCAAAACTTAATCTAAAAATTAAAGTCTTTTCTTGTTTATTTGTTAAATAATCGCCACTTTTATCGGTGTTGATAAAATTGAATAAACATGAAGACTTTAATTCTTATGCGTCATGGAAAATCTTCCTGGGAAGATCTTGATCTGGAAGATCATGAGCGTCCGCTGTTAAAAAAGGGGATAAAAAGGACGATGAAAATATCCCGGTTTCTGGCAGAAAAGAAGATAAAACCCGATATTATTATTTCCAGTATTGCCGTGAGAGCTTACGATACAGCGGGTTTAATTGCCAAAAACCTCGAATATCCTGCCGAAAAGATCGTGATGGATGAATCATTATATTTTTCGGGTATGCAAGCCATTGAAGATGTCATTTGCAAATTGCCCAATAGCAGTCAATCGGCCATGATCGTTGGTCATAACCCGGATATGACCCGGTTTGCCAATCAGTTTCTGGAAGAAAAAATTGATTATTTGCCCACTTCGGCGGTGATGGGTTTACGTTTTCATTGTTCGCACTGGCGTGAGATCATGCTTTCAACAAGGGAAATATTATTTGTCATGTACCCCAGGATGCTCGAATAATCTCAGATATCAGGATTATCGCACGAACTTTCGCGGGAGCATAAAAAAACATGCAAAAACGTATGTTTTCTATTGATACTATTTATCATTATAACCGTTAACATTTTATATGCTTAAGGGTTTCTATGTTTAAGAATTCTTTTTATTGATTTCGTATAACATTTTATAATTCTTTTCTATGTCAAAACCACTCATGCGCAATCGGGAGATCAGCTGGTTATCTTTCAATGAAAGAGTATTGCAGGAGTCTGCCGATGAGAGAGTGCCTCTTATCGAAAGAATACGCTTCCTGGGTATATTTTCCAACAATCTCGATGAGTTTTTTCGTGTAAGGGTGGCTACCTGGCGCAGACTGTTGGATCTGTCTGACCCCGAGATCACGCTGAAAGACGCTCCTGAAAAAGTATTGGAAAAGATCAATCAAATTGATTTCGAACACCAACAGCGGTTTTTAGATATTTATGAATACCTTCTCAAAGAACTGGAAAAAGTGAATATTTTCCTGATCAACGAAAAGCAACTTACCGATGATCAGGGAATTTTTGTACGGCAGTATTTCAGAGAGCATGTACGCTCCAATCTTTTTCCCATCATGATGCGCAACTGGAAAAAATCTTCCACCCTGAAAGATAAATCTATTTACCTGGCAGTGATGCTGAAGAACTCGCAAAGTGGTGTTAAAGATGAATATGCACTCATCAAAGTCCCCACTTCTTCTCTTTCCAGGTTTTTGATCCTACCCAAAAAAGACGACAAGAGTCATATTATACTGCTTGATGATGTAATAAGGTATAACCTGAGCGATATATTTTCTATTTTTGATTTTGAGGAGTATGAGGCATTCACCATCAAAATAACCCGTGATGCAGAAATGGAGATCGACCATGATGTATCCAAAAGTTTGATGGAAAGGATGAGCGAAAGTTTGAAACAACGCAAAAAAGGAAGACCCGTGCGGTTTGTTTATGATGCCAACATGCCCGATAATATTTTGAAAATATTGCTGGATAAGTTGAAAATATCCAAAAAAGATAACCTGATGAAAGGGGGGCGTTATCATAATTTCAAAGATTTCATGGGTTTTCCCAATGTTGGCGATCCTAATCTTGAGTACGAACAGGCACCTGCCTTGCCGCATCCATTGCTGTCGGGGTCAAACAGTATTTTGGCGGTGTTAAAAAAGCAGGATATCATGCTGAATTTCCCGTATCAGTCTTTTCAGTATGTTATCGACCTGCTCAGGGAAGCATCTATCGATCCGCGTGTAAAGTGCATAAAAATGACTTTATACCGGGTGGCCAGCGATTCAAAGGTGATCAATGCCCTGGTTAATGCTGCCCGCAATGGAAAAATGGTAACGGTTTATCTGGAATTACAGGCACGTTTTGATGAAAAAGCCAACATCTACTGGTCGGAAAAACTGCAGGAAGAAGGGGTGGAGGTTATCCATGGAACAGCAGGATTAAAAGTACATTCAAAACTTATCCTGATTCAGCGGAAGGAAGGAAAAAAACTGGTTAATTATGCCAATATAGGCACAGGAAATTTCAATGAAAGTACCAGTCAGATCTATGCCGATATTAGCCTTTTAACTTGCAATCCCCTGATCACCTCAGAAGTGGAGCAGGTTTTTGATCTTTTTAAAAAAACCTATTTTGCTCCGTATGTTTTCAAACATCTGGTATTGTCTCCTTTCAAAACCAGAAAGTTTGTAATACAAATGATCAATCGTGAAATGAGCAATGCCAAAAAAGGATTGCCCGCCAGTGTCACCCTAAAACTCAACTCTCTGGTAGATGAAACACTGGTAAAAAAGATCTATGCTGCTTCGCAAAGGGGAGTTAAATTCAGATTGATCATAAGGGGTATTTGTGTTTTGGTGCCGGGCGTAAAAGGGTTGAGTGAAAATGTAGAAGCCATAAGCATCGTAGGGCGCTACCTGGAACATGCCAGGATACTGGTGTTTCATAACAACGGCGATCCGGAGTACTATATTACTTCTGCCGACCTGATGTCGAGAAATCTCGACAGCAGGATAGAGGTAGGTGTGCCTGTGTGGGATGCGCACCTGAAAAAGATCCTTCAAACCATGCTTGATATTCAATGGAACGATAATACCAAGGCGCGTTTGCTGGGGAAAGATAACCTGAACCATTACCGGGTAGATGATAATCCTCCCAATAATTCGCAGGTGGAAACCTATAACTATTTCAAATCCCAATTTGTAAACTATTGATGGATCAATATGTTACTTTCTGCTATTGACATTGGATCAAATGCTGTGAGACTTTTCTTTTCAAATGTATATGAAAAGGAAAACCGCGTTGTGGTGGAAAAAGCCTCCCTGATGCGGGTACCTGTGCGCCTGGGTGCAGATGTTTTTTTACATCATCGCATTTCAAAGGACAAAGAGCAGGATCTGTTGAAAACCCTGAAAGCTTTTCAGATGCTCATAGAGGTTATCAAACCCGTTGGAATGAGAGCATGCGCTACCTCTGCCATGCGTGAGGCCGACAACAGGGAAGAGGTGATCCGAAATATAGCGATGGAAACCGGTATAAACATTGAAATCATTGACGGTGTTGAGGAAGCAAAAATTGTAAGTTCAGTGCAAAATATTGATTTATTGAAAGATTATCAGTATTCTCTTTATGTGGATGTTGGAGGTGGAAGTACTGAACTCTCACTGATGAGTCATCAGGGTACAGAGCGCTCACAGTCATTTAAAATAGGTACCGTGCGTATGCTCAACAACAAAGTGAAGAGTAAAGAATGGGAGCATATGCAAACCTGGTTGCAGGATGTGAAAAAGAATTTTCCGAATGCACTATTGGTGGGAGTAGGGGGAAATGTTAATAAAATAGCGCGTCTCTATGGGCGTGAACCGGGAAAAAATATCCCTTTCACCAATATGGAATATGCGCTGCATCATCTTCAGAAATTTTCGGTTGAAGATCGTATTCATCTGATGGGTATGCGACCAGACCGGGCAGATGTGATCGTACCTGCCGCCCAAATATTTCATTTTATCATGAAAACCATGAGCGCCCCTTTTCTGGTGGTTCCGCGCATTGGTTTGGCCGACGGGATTGTAAACCTCATGTACAGGGAACTTGTTGCAGATTTGCATTAAACATACTCATTCTATATCTTCATTCTGTGTTGCTTTATCCTTATCTTTGTAGCTGATCGCGAAGGGTATAATAATTGTAATACTACAAAGCATGTTTGTCGAATTCCAAATAACCAGCCAAAGTGACAGAAATAAAGAATCAAAATCAAAATAAGGTACAAAACAGCAGTGGTAAAGACCAGGAAACCCTGGACATCCTTCACCAGTACCGCTCGTTGCTGGCAGTCTGCCGCTCCACCATGGGCACTGAAGACCGGAAAAGGATACGCAAAGCGTTTAATTTTGCCCTTGAAGCCCACAAAGAGCATCGCAGAAAAAGTGGCGAACCCTATATTTATCATCCTATTTCGGTGGCCAAGATTGCGGTGCAGGAAATCGGGCTGGGAACCACCAGTGTTGTCTGCTCACTGTTACATGATGTAGTGGAAGATACCGACTATACCATCTCAGATATTGCCTCCTACTTTGATGAGGAAGTTGCACGCATCATCGATGGATTGACCAAGATATCCGGAATATTTGACCAGACAAACTCTGTACAGGCAGAAAATTTCAGGAAGATGCTGCTTACCCTTTCCGATGATGTGAGGGTTATCCTGATCAAACTGGCCGACCGCCTCCATAATATGCGAACCCTGGATTCGCTGCCTCCCAAAAAACAATTAAAAATTGCCAATGAAACCCTGTATCTGTTTGCCCCCCTTGCCCACCGGTTAGGTTTTCATGCCATCAAAAGCGAGTTGGAAGATCTGGCATTGAAATACACTGACCCAGGCATCTATAATAAAATATCGCGCAAAATTGCGGAATCCGAAGAGGAAAGGAATCGTTTTATAGAGAGTTTTATAAAACCCATTAAGCATGCACTCAATGATCAGGGGTTGAAATATAACATTGTGGGCAGAACAAAGTCTATCAGTTCTATCTGGGGTAAAATGAAAAAACAGGAAGTACCCTTTGAAGAGGTATACGACATATTTGCCATCCGAATTATTATTGATACACCCGAGGAGCGCGAAAAAGCAGATTGCTGGCGGGTCTATTCTTTTGTAACAGATATTTACCGACCCAATCCTGATCGCCTGAGAGACTGGATCTCCATACCCAAAGCCAATGGTTATGAATCATTGCATACTACTGTGATGAGCGAACATGGTAAGTGGGTGGAAGTGCAGATAAGATCGAAAAAGATGGATGAAGTGGCAGAAAAAGGATATGCTGCACATTGGAAATATAAGGAATCAAAAAGCGGGGAAAGCAGCATAGATAAATGGCTCTACAGGATCAGGGAGATACTGAAAACATCTGAAAAGGATGCACTGGATTTTATTGATGATTTTAAACTGAATCTTTTCTCTGACGAGATATTTGTCTTTACACCCAAAGGCGAATTGCGAACGCTTCCATTGGGATCTACCGCCCTGGATTTTGCCTACAGCATTCATACAAAAATAGGAGATCACTGTTTGGGTGCCAAGTTAAACCACAAGCTTGTTCCGCTCAGTCATCCCCTGAAAAGTGGTGACCAGATAGAGATCATAACCTCTGACAAGCAAAAGCCCAAAACCGATTGGTTGAATTATGTTACCACCGCCAGAGCCAAAGGCAAAATAAAATCGGCACTCAAAGAAGAAAAGAAGAAGATTGCCGAAGATGGAAAAGAAAAACTGGATCGCAAACTCAGGCAACTCAAGATTGATAACAGTCATGAAAGCATTCAGAAATTGCTGAATCATTTTAAGTTGCAGGCACCCATCGATCTGTATTACGATTTTGCCACCGACAAGCTGGATATCAAAGATCTGAAAAACTATCTCGCGGAGCGTGAAAAAGGAGGTATCCTGAATTATCTGAAAAATCCTTTCGGAAGATCAAAAAGTACTCCCAAAGAACCTGAACAGGAATTGGACCCCATCAGGAAAAAACTAAAAGAGAAACCGGATACCCTTCTTATCGGCGATAGCATGGAAGCCCTTGATTACACGCTGTCTCCCTGTTGCAACCCTATACCGGGTGATGATGTTTTCGGGTTTGTAACCCTCAGTGACGGCATCAAGATCCATAGAACCAATTGCCCCAACGCGGTACAAATGATGTCGAAATTTGCCTATCGTATCGTGAAAGCCAAATGGTACACGGGTAAAGCCATCGCTTTTCTGAGTGGTATAAAAATTAAGGGGATTGATGATACCGGTATCCTGAACAACCTTACCAACCTTATCTCCAGTGAATATAATATCAATATCCGCTCTATCAATATCGACAGCAATGCCGGCACTTTTGAAGGTACAGTAATGCTTTATGTTAATGATACCCATCATCTGAATAACCTGATCGGAAAGATCAAACGCATCAATGGGGTAAAGCAGGTTTCGCGTATCGGCAAATGATCCGGTTCCCTCCACATTATTGATCAGATGAATTCTTCTTCTCATCCGTTCTGCTCGTCTGTTCTCATCCGTTCTGCTCGTCTGTTCTCATCCGTTCTGCTCGTCCGACGACTTTGAGTCCTCCGACGAGTATAGAAGACGACTTTGAATCGTCCGACGAGTAAAGAACACGGTCTGTTTTATCCGAATGAAATTCAGGTGCATGCAATATTTATTTATAATCATTACAAATAACAATTTTTTTTTTACCTTTATACCCATATTTATAAATAATACTTAACAATGCCGTTTTGAAAAACATTCTGAGTTGTTAAAGGTTTTTCGTAAAACGATCTGTTAATTTTCAGGTATATAAATTTTTTTATCATGTACATGAAAGACCGCAATGACGAACCCGAGATAATGGAAAGTGTAAAAAAAATATTTTCTGTTTACCTCGAGAACCACGGGCACCGTAAAACCCCTGAGCGATTTACAATTTTACGGGAAATTTATCTTACGGAGGGTCATTTCGATGTAGAGTCTCTGTACATTAAAATGAAAAACAATAAATACAGGGTTAGTCGTGCCACGCTTTACAACACCATTGAGTTGCTGCTAAACTGCAACCTGGTGATCCGTCATCAGTTTGGGAAAAATGTTGCACAGTTCGAAAAATCGTTTAAATACAGGCAGCACGACCATATGGTTTGCTCCGAGTGTGGAAAAGTACTGGAGTTTTGCGATCCACGCCTGCAGGAGATTCAAAATTCGGTTTCCAATTTACTGGGTTTTCGTGTTATCAATCGTTCTTTTACCCTTTTCGGTATTTGCAAAGCTTGCGAAAACAGGAAAAATAACTGATTCCTGAAAACATTTTCTCTGCTGTATAATAAAATCCATTACTTTTGAGGTACATTTCTCACAAAGCCGCTTTTATAACGGCTTTTTTTATGTTTAATCTTTTGTAAATTGCTGTCATGACTGCTGTACAAAACAAAGTAGATGTCCTGCTGGGCCTGCAATGGGGCGATGAAGGAAAAGGAAAGATCGTAGATGTTTTAACCCCCGGATACAATATGGTAGCCCGCTTTCAGGGAGGACCCAATGCCGGGCATACACTCGAGTTTGATCAAAAAAAATATATCCTCCATACCATACCTTCGGGTATCTTTCATGAAAACTCCATCAATATCATTGGAAACGGAGTAGTGATTGATCCCGTTATTTTCCGCAAAGAATTATCGGAAACAGAACTGCCACTGGAAATCATCCAGAAACGTTTGGTGATATCCAGAAAAGCACATCTCATTTTGCCCTCGCACAAGCTGCTTGATGCCGCTCTCGAATTTTCCAAAGGAGAGGCGAAAATTGGAAGTACCCTCAAAGGTATTGGTCCTACTTATACCGATAAGGTTGCCAGATTAGGAATACGGGTGGGAGATGCCTTAACAGAGCAGTTTGATGAACGCTACCGGCAACTCAGGGAAAATCATTTGCAAAAAGTAGAACATCTGGGGTTTGACAAGGAAAAGTGCAATCTCGACGGATCAGGTTTTGATGCGTATGAGCAGGAGTGGTTCGATGCGATAGCGTTTCTGCGCCGCTTCCCTGTCATTGATTCCGAAGTTTTTATCAACAAGGCCATACAGGATGATATACGCATTCTGGCAGAGGGCGCCCAGGGCTCTTTGCTCGATATTGACTTTGGATCTTATCCTTTTGTAACCTCTTCCAACACCATCTCTGCCGGTGCCTGCACCGGGCTGGGTATTGCCCCCTCCCGTATCGGGAAGGTTCTGGGTATCGTAAAGGCATATTGTACCCGCGTAGGCAGTGGTCCTTTTCCCACCGAATTGTTTGATAACCACGGTGAGGAACTGAGAAAATACGGAAATGAATTTGGTTCCACCACCGGCAGACCACGACGCTGTGGATGGCTCGACCTGCCTGCCCTGAAGCACAGCATCATGATCAACGGGGTTACATCCCTGATCCTTACCAAATCAGATGTGCTTAACCATTTCGACCAGATCAGTGTCTGCACCGACTATCAGTACAAAGGTGAACTGATACGTTTTTTACCCTTTGAAAATGAAAATATCATCCCGGTTTACAAGCACTTTAAAGGATGGAAAACTTCACTCGAGGGATTTACCTCATGGGGGCAACTGCCCAAAGAACTCCATGAATACATAAGGTTTATTGAGGATTATGTGGAAGTTCCTGTCTCCATTATTTCCACAGGTCCCGATCGTGCCCAGACCATTTTCAGATCATAGCGAAAAAATCTTCACAGTTTGCCTGTCGGGGGATGCAAATCATTTGGTTGCATCTTTTAAGTATTGTCAGCAAGAAAACGCTTATTTTTTGTGTCTTTGATAAGAAATCGTCAAAAACGAGAATAACGCAATATTTGGTGTTTTCCTGCAAAGACTAAGTAATGGGTAGCGAATAACAAATCAGGGATAACAAGCAAAAAACCCCAACACCTCCTTTCTATTTAGAATCATTATAAATTTCAGTAAATCAAGGGTTTCCTGTGTGTTTTTGACGAAAAGGCTGTATTTTTGAGTGCCAGGGTGCGATAAGTAATTTTTCGGAAGCATGTTAACGAAGCACCAAAAATTCAGTTTTTAATATCAATATATCAATGATGGATAAAAGTATAAAAGGAACACAAACAGAGCAAAATTTGCTGAAAGCATTTGCCGGAGAATCTCAGGCAAGCCGGCGCTATGAGATGTATGCTGCCATAGCCCGTGAGGAAGGACTTGAGCAGATCGCAGGTTATTTTCAGGAAACTTCAGACCAGGAAAAAGTGCATGCCAAAACATTTTTTGACTTTTTGGAGGGCGATATGGTTGAGATTACAGCAAAGTATCCTGCTGGTCCGTTGGGCAATACTGCCGAAAATCTTCAGAAGGCAGCTGATGGCGAGAAGGAAGAATGGAGTGAGTTGTATCCTGAGTTTTCGCGCATTGCCGAAGAGGAGGGCTTTCGCCGGATCGCCACCACTTTTAAGCTGGTAGCACAGGCAGAGATGACCCACGAGGAAAGATACCTGAAGTTGCTCAGCCGGGTAAAAGAGGGTACCGTTTTCAAAAGGGAGAAGAAAGTAAGATGGTATTGCCGCAAATGCGGGTATATCTATGAAGGCGAAAAAGCATTGAAAAATTGCCCTGCATGCCGCGAACCACAGGCGTATTTTGAGGAATTCTGTGAAAATTATTAAGTAGAGCCAGCAAGAAAACTACCCTATTCTGTGTCTTTGATGTTTTCTTGCAAAGACTAAGTAGTGCCTGCTGGAAGATATTGATGGGTAAACTCCATCCTGCCTACACCAGGCAACGCACCTTTAAAAATTGATTCTATTCAAGAACCAGCGCAATGGCTACCACACCCAGACCCGCGCTGATGGCCAAAACCGGTGAAATCTCCATGATGTATGCCGGTTTTTGTTGTGTCAGGTTTTCCATTTCTTTGGCATACTGTTCTGCACCCTCCGGATTAAGGGCGTGTACAATGCTGTATTTCCATACCTTTCTTTGCCCGATGAAAATTTTGGTATGCCTCATCACCTTTTTCAGGGTGCCTGAAGTGCTGAAAGCCTTGTCGTGCAGCACAGCACGTCCGTCGGGAGTAATGGTTACAATGGGTTTGGTGTTTAAAATATTGCCGATCAGTCCTTTGGCAGGGCTCACCCTGCCTCCCTTGATAAAAGATCGCAGAGAACGGGCACCCACGAATATGGATGAATCTTCGATCCATGTTTTTGCCTGTTCAACAATCTCATGATGGGGCATCCCTTTGTCAATTGCTTCTGCTATGCGAAGTGCCACCAGCCCGGTTGTAGCGCTGGTCTTTTTTGAGTCGAGCACATCAATTTTCCTGTTGGTTTCCTGGTTTACCTTTTCAGCGGCTTTTAAACTGTTGGCATAAGTTCCGCTCAATATACCCGATATGTGCAACGCTATGATCGACTCATAATGTGTTGATAAATAACTGAATGTATTGGTCAGGTCTTTGATAGCGGGTTGCGAAGAGGTAGGGTAGGTCTCGGATGTTTCGAGCAGATGAAAGAATTTCTCCTGTGTAATGGTAAGGCGGTCGAGAAACTGGCTTTGCCCGAAAAAAACATTAAGCGGTACCACATGAATCTGGTATTTTTCGATAACCGAAACAGGCAGGTCGCAGGTAGAATCTACCACAAGGGCAATGTCATATTTTCTACGGTGAGCAATTTCGTTTTGCCGCTCCATGTCATCTACCTTTTGATAATGGATGGTTGCCCTGTCTGCCAGGTGGGCAAAAACATTTTCAGGTTCATTGGTATGAATGTGTATGCGCATCCGTTTTTCCGGACCCGCCATCACCAGCGAATCTCCCATACCCATAAGAAATTCCTTTATGGAACCTTTATCCGATTTTTCCAATGATATTAATGCCTCTGTGCAATACCTGTAATCGCTTTCACCATGCTCTTCCAGCACAATTGCCTGTTGATCCTGCGATTCGGTCTTAAATTCAAGAATTTTCTTTACATTTTCTTTTTTAAAAAGCTCGCCAATACCTTCCAGGAAAATGACAAAACCTTGTGCGCCGGCATCCACAACATTTGATTTGGCTAGTATTTTAAGTTTTTCGGGTGTTTTTGAGAGCGACTCCTGTGCCTTTTCTATGCTTTGCTCCAGGAGTTGCTCAAAACTTTCAAACTGATCTTTGAGCAGGTAAATAAAATCGGCCCACTCTCTCAATACGGTGATTATAGTACCTTCCACAGGGTTAGAAATGGCCTGGTAAGCATATTCAACGGCATTTTTGAGGGCTGTGGCCAACGATTGCAAACTTATTTCACCTGCATCTTCCACCTCATTGCTGAAACCATAAAGAAACTGGGCGATGATGATCCCGGAATTTCCTCTTGCCCCGGTTAGTGCCGCCTCTGCAATAGAAACAGAAGTGTGTTTGATATTGTTGCTCGGGGAAGAATTTTCAACGATCGAACGGAAGGTGGAAGCCAGGTTCGTACCGGTA
Source organism: uncultured Bacteroidales bacterium (assembly GCA_964589855.1). Taxonomy (GTDB): domain Bacteria; phylum Bacteroidota; class Bacteroidia; order Bacteroidales; family UBA7960; genus SKVR01. The sequence goes on along the minus strand of CAZPVB010000008.1, from coordinate 605 downwards.
TCGGCGTCGGGTACGGGAAAAACATTGATCTTGTTCAACATCCGCTGGTTTTCATAAACATTGAAAGCTCCCGCCAGTACGCTGTAATATAAACGTTTTCCATCAAGTAATACGGGTAACGAATTTTCCTCTTTTGTATCCATTTTCAGTTTTTTGTTTTGTTTCTGGTGAAAGTTTTGGATGAACCCAACCATTTTGTGAAGCATGCACAAACATTTAAGCAAATAACCATTGTTCACAACCGCAAAATGAACTTAATAGCGACAATTTTTAACCATGCACAACCTATCCTTCATGCTGTCAACAGACAAATACTATTTTAAAAAAACACTTTCCTCAATCGCTCTATGAAACATGCACCAAATCAACATGTTTTTATTGGTGGCACAAAGGTAAAAGAAATTTCTCAAATGAAAACCAGGATTTAAACAAGCAATTAAAAATGGCAGGCAAAATTTTTGTTATTTTAATTTGTGAGTCCACTTTAAAAAGTCAATTATCCACAGATTACACAGATTTACACAGATGCTAAATACTGATAATCTGTGTGTTTAAAAACAGAAAATGAACACAGATTTGCCGAAAACAAGTTTTCGGAGTGGACT
>CAZPVB010000007.1:0-50004 GCA_964589855.1 uncultured Bacteroidales bacterium | reverse complement strand
GCAGGTTTGGGGTCCGCAGAAGCAAGGATACATTTTTGATAAGGTTTCTGCTTACGATTAAAAAGTTTACTTCTTTCGCTGACCGGGGTTTTAAACTCTTTCATTGCCCCGTTGTTGTCCTACTAAAACAGATTGATTTTTTTCTTATCAAACTTATTATGCAAACAAACGATCTTTATAAAAACATAGAATTCAAAGTAGAGGGAATGAGTTGTACAAACTGTTCTCTTGGTATTAAAAAAGCCCTTGAAAAGAAAGGGTATGAGAATGTACATGCGGATTTTACCAATGATGATGTTTCTTTTGATCTACCGGAAGGATTGGACATAGAAAACGCAAAAAAGACTATTCAGGATTTGGGATACTCGGTGTCTGAGAAGGAGATTGAAACCGGAGAAGAGTCTGCTGATAAAAGACAAAAGAAATTGAGTCCGATTGAGAAGAAATTCTGGTTCTCTGCAATCTTTACAGTACCCCTTATCTTGGCTATGTTTATTCCTGTAAAACTTCTTCACAATGAGTTTTTTCAGCTCGCTTTAACTATTCCTGTATTTATAGTGGGTTTTGTTCACTTTGGAAAAAGTGCCTACCATAGTCTGAAAGCCGGTGTTACCAATATGGATGTTTTGATCTTTCTGGGGAGTACTGCTGCTTTTTTCTATAGTTTGACCGGAACGGTGCTCGATCTGGGACCTAAATACTTGTTTTATGAAACTTCTGCCAGTATCATTACCCTTGTTTTACTGGGTAACATGCTTGAGCATCGTTCGGTTAAGAAAACAACTTCTGCTATAGATGACCTCACCCGTTTGCAAAAAACGAAAGCCAAAAAAATTCACCAGGAAATGCATGAAGGACAGGAGTACATAGAAGAGATTGACGCCTCAAAACTGGAAAAAGGTGACTTTGTGCTTGTAAACACAGGAGATCAGATTCCCGTTGATGGCGAAATATTCTGGGGTTATGGAAGCATTGACGAGTCTATGATATCGGGAGAAAGTGTTCCTGTTGATCGCACCAAAGGTGACAAGGTGGTGGGAGGAACCCTACTTGAAAGTGGCAATATTAAAATGAAAGCTGTTGCCACGGGCGAAGAAACGGTGCTTTCGCAGATTATAAAAATGGTAAAAGCGGCTCAAAAAGATAAACCGCAATTACAAAACTTAGCAGATAAGATAAGCGGTATTTTTGTGCCCACTGTCGTTGGTATTTCTATACTTACACTTTTGGGTTGGTATTTTGGTGCGGGACTTGAATTCCGCGAATCATTTCTCAGAGCCATTGCAGTACTGGTAATCGCCTGTCCCTGTGCCCTGGGTCTTGCTATTCCCACTGCTGTAGTTGTTGGATTGGGAAGAACGGCTAAAAATGGGATTCTCATCAAAGGGGGAAGTGTTTTTGACAAGTTTGCCAGGGTTCAGAAAGTTGTTTTTGATAAAACCGGAACGCTGACAACTGGCAATTTTAGAATTAAAGATTTAAAAGCATTTGGTGGGAAGACCCAGCAAAGTATTGCCTCTCTGTTATTTAGTATTGAGAAACATTCCTCGCATCCCATTGCCAGATCTCTTGTAAAAGAACTCCGGGGAAGTGAACCTGTTCTGCTCGAACATCTGGAAGAAGAAAAAGGGATTGGTATGTCGGCAACTGACAAAACAGGAAACAGGTATACTGTTGGTTCTTATGATACGGTAAGAGACCTCACCGCAGATCGAAACCACAACATATACCTCACCATGAATGGAAAGCTCATCGGGTGGGTAGATATTGAAGATGAAGTAAAAAAAGAGGCCCGCGAAATGATGGATCTTCTGAAAAAAAGAAATATTCAACCTGTATTGCTTAGTGGCGACAGAGAGCAAAAATGTTTGGAAATAGCCCATCAGTTGGGTATTGAAGAGGTATATGCAGAGAAAAGACCCCAGGAGAAACTGGAGATCATAGAGCATCTTTCGTCTGATTACAAAATTGCCATGGTGGGAGATGGAATCAACGATGCTCCTGCTTTGGCAAAATCTTTTGTAGGCATAAGCATGAGCAATGCAACACAAATAGCCGTAAAATCTGCAGAGGTAGTGTTGCTCAAAGGAAATCTGTCTTTATTGTCTCGTACTTTTGAAGCAGCTTATCTTACCCAGCGTACCATCAAAGAGAATCTGTTCTGGGCTTTTATTTACAATGTAATGGCTATTCCGCTTGCTATTACGGGTGTTTTAAGTCCAATGATCGCAGCAGGTACTATGGCACTTTCAGATGTGATTGTGGTATTCAATTCATTGCGTTTGAAGAAAAGAAAAATGAAGGGGTAAACAAAAATTCTTGAAATCTATTCAATGCAAGAATTGAACAGATGTTTGATATGGTATAAAAAAGCAAAGGGCTGCATTTGCAGCCCTTTGTAATTTGAGTTCCTGAATGAGTTTCAGGAAAATAGTTTCTGAACCTGTATCCTTCTAACCATTCATAGAAATAAGGAACTCTTCATTTGTTTTTGTACCTTTCATTCTTGCCTGGAGAAATTCCATTGCTTCAATGGGATTCATATCAGTAAGTAATTTGCGTAATATCCATATTCTGTTCATAATATCTTTATCAAGCAATAAATCCTCGCGCCTTGTTCCGGAGGCAACAATATCGATGGATGGGAATATCCGTTTGTTAGATAAACGACGGTCGAGTTGTAACTCCATGTTACCCGTGCCTTTAAATTCTTCAAAGATCACCTCATCCATTTTCGATCCGGTGTCGATAAGGGCAGTTGCTATGATGGATAACGAGCCTCCCTCTTCAATATTTCTTGCTGCACCAAAAAATCTTTTCGGCTTATGCAATGCATTTGCATCCACACCACCCGATAAAACCTTACCCGATGCAGGAGCAACGGTGTTGAAAGCACGTGCCAAACGAGTTATTGAGTCGAGCAAAATGACTACATCATGACCGCATTCAACCATTCTTTTGGCTTTTTCCAGGGCTATGTTGGCTACTTTTACGTGTCTGTCGGCAGGTTCATCGAACGTAGAAGATATAACTTCTGCTTTTACATTTCGTGCCATTTCTGTAACCTCTTCGGGTCTTTCATCAATAAGCAGTACAATCAAAAACACCTCTGGGTGATTGGCCGCTATGGCATTGGCAACATCCTGCAACAGGATGGTTTTACCTGTTTTGGGTTGTGCAACAATCAAACCCCTTTGTCCTTTACCTATCGGTGCAAACATATCAATAATTCTGGAGGAAACATTGGCTTGCTTATGACCGGTTAAGGCAAATTTTTCTTGTGGAAACAAAGGTGTTAAAAAATCAAATGGCACCCGATCGCGCACTTCTGCCGGATCACGTCCGTTGATTTTCTCTACTTTGATCAATGGGAAATATTTTTCATTCTCTTTAGGAGGTCTGATACCACCGCTGACTGTATCACCTGTTTTCAAACCAAAAAGTTTGATTTGGCTTTGCGATACATAAATATCGTCGGGAGAATTGAGGTAATTATAGTCTGATGAACGAAGAAAACCATACCCGTCAGACATGATTTCCAGAACACCTTCTGCAGTTATGATACCATCAAAATCATAAGCGGGTTCTTTTTCCTTATTCTCCTGAGAACGGGGCTTCTGATTATATTCTTTGGTTTGTTGGTTTCTGATCTGATTGGATGAATGAGCACTTTTAATACTATTGCCCATGTTGCCGCTTTCTCTGCCGCTGCTTTCTCTGCCGCTGCCTTCCCTGATGTTGCCTTCCCTGATGCTGCTTTCTCTGCTGCTGCTTTCTCTGCCGCTGCTTTCTCTGCTGCTGCCTTCCCTGCCGCTGCTTTCTCTGCCACTGCTTTCCCTGATGCTGCTTTCTCTGATACTGCCTTCCCTGATGCTGCTTTCTCTGATGCTGCCTTCCCTGATACTGCTTCTTGTTGTTTCAATCGGATCTTTAATGGCCTTGTTTCTGGGATATTTGTCACCGGTTGTATAATCCCTGTTTTCTGGTTTTATGGGTAGATGCTTTTCTGCATCTTTAATATCTTTATGGATGAAAGGGAATTTTATGGCTTCATTACCTTTTTCAAAATCATTATCTCTGGATGAGGACTGAAATTCATCATGGTCTGTTTTTGATTTTCCGGTTTCAGCAGAAATCTTTCCTTTCGGTGCATCAACAGAAGATTCTTTGATGGACTGCCTTGCATCAGATACCACATTGGCAGTGTTGCTTTCTTTGGCGGATTTTCCTGCTTCTTTTTCCTGCTTTTCTTTTGAAGAGGAAAGGGGAATTCTTTTCCTGGGTCTGCTTGCTTTTTTTTCAGCTTTTTCAGATTTCTGGGTTTTCTCTGCTTTCTCCGCCTTTTCAGAACTCTTGTTGGGTTTTATAGCCTGTGCATCCAGGATCTTATAAATAAGCTCTTGCTTTTTAAAAGAATCTATCTTTTTAATATCTAAAGACCGGGCGATCTCTTTTAGTTCGGTGAGCAGCTTGTTGTTTAGGGATACAATATCGTACATGAATTGTAAAAATTAAAGTTAATTACGATTTTTTTTTTGTGATTGAACACATTTATTGAATTGAATAATTTATGACTAATTTGATCAATGATATTTATACACAGATGTTCAATCTGGTTTTGTAATGATTAGAATTAAATATAAATGGAATACGAAAGGGCATTGAATTTAGTTGTGCACAATTCACCCCAAGAAATGCAATTGCTGATAAAATGAATCGCAGTTTCAGATTTTTTTGATAGACAAAGGAAATTTTGGTTTAATAATAGAAAATCAAAGAAATTGTTTTTCGAAGGAATTTACTTGCAAAGATAAGGAATATTGCGAAACTCCAAAACTTTATTGAAAAAATTTATTTTATTTTTTGCCGCAAATATACATATTTAGTTGAAAGTATTGTTAATAAAATTCCTGAAACCATTTATGCAATTTTTGAGAACAGCCTTGCTCATTGTGTTGTTTCAATATCTACAATCCCGGTTTTTATATTTATAAAAGTTGATTCTTTGACGACAAAAAATGTATTTTTTGATTTTATAAATAATTTACGGGATTTTCTCCCCTTTTATTAATGATGAAATTTGAAAATAATGAAGAAGAGAACTATGTTTTATTATACTTTTACAATTCAAAATCTTTCAACCATACATCCGAAAATACTTGTTATTGAATTGATTCTAGTTTTTTCGGTTAAAATGCTGCTTTGAGTTTGCTGGTTTTTTTGCAATATGCTATTTTTCAAAAATTATATAATGAATTTTTAAACTCAGAAAAATGAATCGGTTTTTATTTCTTACTATTATTTTACTCTTCCTGTTTGCTGATTCTGTTGCTTCACAATCTGAGGATGTCAAGGTAACACCTTATGGGTTTGTTAGTTATGAGGCAATATTTGATACCTATCGCTCTGTAGAAACACGTGATGGAGAAATGTATCTTTTTCCCAAAAAGCCTGTATTTGATGACAATGGAACAGATATTAATGATAGAAATAAACTCAATATGCTGTCCCTTCAATCCCGGTTTGGTTTCAGGGTTGATGGACCCGAGGTTTGGGGAGCAAAACTCAATGCCATTCTTGAAGCTGATTTTTTTGGTGTTGATCAGGCATCCTCACGGCTATTGCGTTTGAGACTTGCCTACCTGGAATTGAAATGGGAAAATACCGAATTGCTGGCAGGTAATGCATTTCATCCTACATTTGTTATGGATTGTTTCCCGGCTAATATCTCATTTGCTGCCGCTGTGCCTTTCCATCCTCTAAACCGTTCGCCTCAGATCAGAATTACGCAGAATCTGAGTCGAAACTTTTCGGGTTCACTTTCTCTTCTTACTCATGGATACCATCGTACTCCAGGTCCTTTTGATGCCCAGCGCAATTCAGGATTGCCCGACTCCCAAATTCAATTTCGGTTCAATAACGAAAATTTTGTACTGGGTACAACAGCTGGTTATAAATTCCTGTCACCGAGAGATTCTACAAACGCCGGAGTAGCAACATCCAAAACCATTGGTTCTTATAACCTGCAGGCTTTTACAAGGATTAATATTCAAAATTTAACCTTTAAATTACAAGGGCTTTATGGCGAAAATTTTTCTCACTTTATTATGATAGGCGGATACGGTGCGAAAGGCACAAACACTGCCGAAAATCCTTTTGACTGGGATGCTGATTATGATTTTGCCAACCTGCGTACTTTTTCCACCTGGGTAGATATGGATTACAAACAGAATGATCTGAGCTACGGTGTATTTGCCGGATATACCGAAAACCTCGGGTCTGCAGATGCATATGTTAAGATACCCGGGTATTCCCGATTTGATGAAATACATTCACTCTTCAGGGTTTCACCCCGAATCGTTTACGGATTTCAAAAGTTCTCAGCAGCATTAGAATATTCATTTTATAGTGCTGTTTATACCTTTGATTTTGATGAGAATTATAAAGCTGTTTCAACACTTGACCCGGTGACTAATAATCATTTGATCTTCCAACTGAAATATGTTTTTTGAAACGATAAGCGGTAACAGGAAACGATGAGGCAAGTACAAAAAAACCACGCTTTATATCTTAAAAGTGTGGTTTTTTATTGATCATGAAAGGGTCTCAGGCAGGTTTTTCAAGTAATTGCCGCAGGCGTGCCTCTAATTCCACATGCCCCAGATTACGGTCGATTATGGTACCATCCGGACTGATCAGAACATTTTGAGGGATGCTTCTGATCACGTATAAATCGGCAGCATCATTGTTCCATCCTTTAAGGTCGCTTACCTGAGGCCAGGGCATTTGGTCATCTTCTATCCCTTTTTCCCATGCATCCTTTTCCCGATCCAGGGAAACACTGAGTATTTCAAAATTATCTGTTGGCAGGGTATTGTAAGTATTTACCAGGTGGGGGTTTTCTTCACGGCAATAGGGGCACCATGATGCCCAGAAATTGATCAGAACGTATTTACCCCTGAAATCAGACAGGGAGAGTTCTTCACCTGAGGGGGTAACAGAAGTAAAGTCAACGGCAGGGTTTCCTACAGCAACTTTTTCAAGTTTGTCAACACGTTCGCTCAGATCATCGTAATAGCGGGTTCCTGCCAGTGACGGATCAAAAATATTGAGCACTTCTTTCATTTCTTCATAATCGAGACCATGGGTGAGTGTGCGCATGGCAATAAAAGCACCAGCAGATTGGTTTGAATGGTTTGCCAAAAAAGCTTCGGTTTCTTTTCTGAGCTCCCTTTCGGTGGCGATGGCTTTTTGATTTAATTCCGCCATAAGTTCATCATCGCGGGTTACCTCTGCCGCAATCATCTCCTGTTGTATGGCACGAAGTCTCTCATTGTAAGGTTCCCGTATTTTGTTACTCTCTGTATAAATATCGTGAGAGGATGATCCTTCAATGTTGTAATCTGAAGGATCTTCAGCATTGAATGTGATGGTAATCTCAGCATTTTCCAGAAACACGGGGAATCTTCCGGGAATTTCCTCAAAACTAAGGTAAAACATTTCAGGGTTTTCCTGAAGACCGTTTATGGTAAATGTTTGTTCTTCAATAAAAGATGAGTCTATTGTTACCATTTGTCCACTGATGCGGTCCTGCAAATATACCCACTGATCTGAGGCACCTTCCAGATTTCCTTTGAGTGTATACCCTTCTTGCTGATTTCCCATTTGGCAAGCCATGAAGGAGGCAAGGAAAAAAAATATCCATAGTTTTTTCATCATTTTTCTGTATTTGTTTAATTGTTTTTAAATGAAGTACTTTAATCGTATTCAGGTTTTTTCGCAGTCATTTTACTTACCCCTAAAGTTACAAAAAAGGAAATGATAAATGCCGGTACCAGTTCGTAAATGATGTCTTTCAGCAAATCTGTCTGATTCCAGATGATAACCGTGATAGCCCCCGTAATGATACCGGCAATAACACCAGTCTTTGTTGTTTTTTTCCAAAAGAGCGCTAAAACAGATGTTGGACCCAGAGATGCGCCAAGTCCTGCCCAGGCAAAAAGCACGAGCCAAAAAACCAGCTGTTCTGCTATAAAGGCCAACAAAAGAGCAATGATAACAAGCAACAAAACCAATGCACGGCTGATAAAGACCAGTTTTTTCTGGGGTATATTGTGATATCTGAAAATGCTTTTTTCGTAAATATCTCTGGCTAAGGCAGATGCGGCAACTAAAAGTTGTGAATCAGCGGTTGACATGATCGCCGCGAATATGGAGGCGATCACAAGCCCAAACATTACCGGATGCAGGTGTTCTGCTGCCAGCGAGGGGTAAAGGTTTTCTGCATCTGATCCTGGTAAAACGGAGAGGTCTGGAAAATAAATTCTTCCTGCCATCCCTGTGGTCAGCGCACCCAGTGCCATAATGATGTTAGATGCAGTTCCTACAATGGCTACCTGTTTTAGTTTTCCTACCTCTTTGATAGACATATAGCGTGATATAATGTGTGGGTTTCCTACAGACCCCAATCCTATTCCCAAAAATCCGATCATCGCCCCTGCGCTGATGGCAAAAAGGTTGGTGAAACTTCCCTCTGAAGTGGTGATTGATGATGCCCGGGCATAAAATTCAGCGAAACCACCCAAATGAGCAATGACTATAACAGGAAGCACAACCAGGGCAATGATCATGATAAACCCCTGGATTGTATCTGTGACGCTTACCGCTAAAAAACCTCCCACGATGGTATAAAACAAAATAATAGATGCCGTAAGTACCAGGCCTTGATTTTGTGTGATCTGAAAACCAGCACTGAAGGTTTTGCCCCCTGCTACAAATTGGGCTGATACATAGGCAAGCATAAACAATACAATGATCACTGAAACAAGGATTCGCAGTTTTCCACTCTTGTCATGAAAACGGGATTCAAAAAAATCGGGTATTGTAATGCAGTCGTATTTTTCACTGAAATTGCGGATACGTGGAGCAAAGTAAAGAAAAAGTAACAATTCAGCAATAATGTATCCTGCTGCTGCCCACAGGGCAGATAGTCCCATGGTGTAAGCCATACCTGTAAAACCCAGCAGCAACCATGCACTTCGCCCACTCACCACCGAGGATAATGCCACCACAATCATGTTCATTTTTCTGCCGCCAATAAAAAAATTACTGATACCCTGTGAAGAGAAGCGTGCTGCAAGAATTCCTACCATCACGATCAAAATCAAATACCCTGCGAATGCAGCTAGTGCATAATTGTCGATTTGGATTTGAAAAGCTTTGGCATCTTCCATAAAATCATATTTTCTCAATGCTTTCTTGCTTTACCCATCCAATATTTCCATCGGGAAGTTGAATTTCGTACCACTCATTGATTGCAGAGCGAATAGTTAGTTTGGTACCTTCATGGATCAAAAAAAGATCGGGACTTTGTTCAGAAGGAGAACTTTTTACGGTAACGCGCGGATTCATTACAATGGCGTGACTGTTGTCTGTGAGGATATTGTACTGTTTTTGAGCAAAAATGACGGAAAATACAGATAAAAGAAATAAAATCAGCGCAAAATAAAAACTGATTTTCCTGACAGAACGGGTTCTGACGAATAAATAAGTGCCGGTAAAAATGAAAAATAAAAATATGAATACTACGGCAGTTATGGCCCATCCGTCTGATGATTGCATCATGTATAGTGATTTCCACCATGCTTCGTAAAATAATAAAAGACGTTCATCTTCCTTGTCAAGGGTTTTTGATTTTGCCAGGCGCAAATTATACTGTATATCGGTATCGGCAGGATTAAGTTGAAGCGCTCTTTCATAATTTAAAATTGACTTACCCAACTGGTTGTCTTTAAAATATGCATTTCCCAGATTATAGTACACCTTTGCCGAAACGTTGCCGGTGGCCAGTATCTCCTGGTAAAGATCAATAGCATGGTTGTATTCACTCCTTTTGTAGGCTTCATTTGCCTGATCAAACAAGGTTTTCAGTTCCTGCCCCCATGTCATGAGAGGTATAAGCAAAGTTATCATCAGGGTAATTTGTGCCTTCATGATGCTGTTTTTTTGTTTCTCAATTCCTTTTCTATCATCACAATGGTTTCCAAAGCTTTTTGATAAATATCTTCCATTTTATCTTCTTTCTCTCCCGGGGCAAATCTGGCAAAATCACAATCATCAAGTGTTTGTATAAAGTTTTCTGATAATTGAACTGAAACCTTTTTGGTTTTAAAGGCGCCCTCTACATTTTCTTTGTTAAGGATGGAAACAGGTATGCTGAGTTTGTCAGAAAGGTAACCCCAAAGGGCTTTGGAAATCTCATCGTAAAAAGCATTTTCATTTCTCTGTTGCAGGTATTCTTTGGCCTTTTTGAGTCGTTTACGTGCCAGTTTTTCTGCTTTGCGTGTGCGAAGCAATTGCTGGTTGCCTTGCAGTTTGATTTGGTTGCGCAAAATAATCAAAAACACAACAAAGAGTAGTACCTGTCCGATGATAAGGATAAAAAACAGGGGTGAACCGTAAAAGGATTCTCCGGGTTGTTGAAAAGCGACATCTCCTGTTTTGATAAATCGTATGTCCTGGCCAAGCATCTGAATATCTTCCTGAGAACCCTCCGAAGAGGCTTGTGGTGCAGAACTTCCCTCTACCTGAAGGGAAAACTCAGGTGTTTGACGTGTGATGTATCTTTTTTCAGCAGGATCAAAATATACAAAATCGAGTGATGGAATTACAAACTCTCCACCGGTGCGCGGTATCATAAGATAACTAAAGGTTCTGCTACCCGATATTCCTGCAAGAGTGTTGCGGATATTGTCATTGATGTTGGGATCAAAAACCTCAAGATTGGCAGGAAAATTAAATTCCGGGGTTTCTGTCATTCTCAGGTTTCCTCTGCCACTCAATGTAAATTCAAGTGTAGCGGCATCGTTTACCTTTAGTTCAGTAGGACTTACAGATGCCTCAATGTTGAAATCTGACCCTACCATTCCGGAGAAATTTGCCGGGCGGTTTTGTGTGGGCAAGGGTTGCACATTCAGGTTTATCCTGTTGGAGGCAACCATCTGCCTTACCTGTCTGGAAGTGCCACCAAAGAATTCATCAAAAAGGCTTCTTCTGTCTCTTTGGGCGGGTAAATTAACGATCAGTTCCACTTCCAGTGGTTCAATAGTTAACTCTCCGCTTCTTTGTGGAAAAATTGCAACACGTCTGATCTCCGCCACACGGTAGGTTTTTCCGTTTACCACCTCGGTAGAGGTTTGTGGATTGCCGGAAGGGGTGAGGTTTTCTGACCAGAAGTTTCTGAAAGAGGGTAACTTATCTACAGAATATTGACTAACACTAACGCGTGTATATAATTTATAGGTGATAATGATCTGCTCTCCCTGATAGGGATTTGATTTGCTTACATTTGCCCTGATGAAAAGATCATCGGATGAGGCCCTTTGCTGAGGTTGTTGCCCTCCCTGAGAAGGTTGTGTTTGTCTGGATGATGAGCTGCTTTGTTGCTGTGATGCTTTTATTACTTTTATGGAGAGTTCATCGGATCGGTGTCCTTTACCATCGATGATGGCGGTTGCCGGCGCTATGTCAAATGTACCCTCCCGGGTGGATTCGAGGACAAAGGAATAGGTAAAAGTAACGGTACGAGTAGTTTGGTTATTAATGATCTGTACTGAAGTACTTGAAGACTGGTTGGGGCCGGAGATTACTCTGAAACCTGAAAATTCGGGAGCTTTAAAACTCGAAGGGCGTGCATTGATCTGGAAACTTACCTGGAATCTTTCACCTGTTACTACCTCTTCCGGGGCCAAGGCCTGAAAAGAGACATCGTTGGTGAAGGCAGCATTGAAAAAGCCCAATACGAAAGATAGAAAAATAAATATTTTTTGCATTTTCAGGTTTTTGATAAATCTGTTTCAGAATGTTTTTACCAAGTGTGTAATTGAATTAAAATATTTTATTTGATTCAGGATGTAACGCATAATTTCATTGCAAAATTATAAAAATATTTACCACTCTTTGGTACGTCCTCTGGGTTGTGTTCGCTCTTCTTTTTTTTCAAGGTTTTCCTGAATTTCCTGCTCTTGTTTTTTTAACGCCTCAAGGATTCTTTCAGCATCTTGTGGAGATATCTGATCTGGTTTGAGAGGTTGCTCCTCTTCTTGTTGCTCCTCTTGTTGTTGTTCTTGGTTTTGCTGTTGCTCATTTTGTTGTTCCTGCTCCTGATGCTCCTGCTGCTCTTCCTGCTCCTGCTGCTCTTCCTGCTCTTCATTTTGTTGGTCATCCTGGTTTTGCTGTTGCTGTTGTTGTTGCTGTAGCATTTGTTGAGCAAGAGCCAGGTTATGACGGGTATCCTGATCTTTTGGATTGATTCTTAATGCATTTTTATATGCTTCTATACCATCCTCCAGGTTTTCATTTTGTATTTGTGCATTCCCAAGGTTATGAAAGGCATCTGCTTTTACGTTATCATCAATTTCCATGTTGGATAAACCACTGAGAATATCTGCTGCCTCTTCATACTGTCCTTGTTTATAAAGAGAATTGGCAAGGTTGTATAGCGCTTTGTAATTCTGAGAATTTTTTTCAAGTGCTTTTCTGTAATCAATCTCCGCATCTTTGAATTGTTCGCTTTCATATTGATCGTTGCCGCTTCTTATGTCTTTGTTCTCTTTTTGTGCCACTGCGGCAGATGACAGCATTATGCAGAAGTAAAACAGAAGCGTTATCCGGTGAAGGTTTCTGTTTTTCTGTTTTCTGTATTTTTTATTTAATTCAGAAAATATAAGATTTTGCTGTATCATGTTTTTTTAAAAGAATTGATAAAAACTAAACTTCTTTCTCGTGATTTTTATGATTGAAACAGAAATATTATTCAATCAGTCAAATAACCTGATGGTATTGAGCCAAATATTTTTTCTTTCGAAAATAAGTACATCCATCAACAGAAACAAAAGTGCCAAAGCAATGAAATAATGAAACCTGCTTTCGTATTCCGAAAACTGTTTGGTGTCATATTCCTGTTGTTCCATGGATCTTATTTGATCAAGAATGTTATTCAAACCCAGGTCCGGGGCAGAGCTATTTTCAAAATTACCATTTGCTTGCTGCGCCAGACTTGTGAGCAATGCTTCATCGAACCTGCTGACAACAGTGTTACCTTCATCGTCTCTCAGAAAACCTGCCAGTTGGTTGTTTCTTTGAACCGGAATGGGCGCACCCTGGGGTGTTCCCACACCCACAGTATGTATGATGATATCCTGTTCATCTGCTCTTTGGGCAACTTCCGTGGGATTGTCATCATGATTTTCGCCATCAGAAATAAGAATGATCACTTTACTGTTTGTTTCATATCCTGAAAAAGCAGCGATCGCTCTTTCAAGCGCGGCACTCAGTGATGTTCCCTGAAAGTCGATGCTTTGTGTGTCTATTGTTCTCAGTATCATTTTTGCGGCTTCATGATCATGGGTAAGTGGCACCTGGGTAACGGCAGTGCCTGCAAAAATTACCAGGCCTACCCGGTCATTTTCCAGTCTGTCGATCAGTCGTGAAACTGCAAGTTTCGCTCTTTCCATTCTGTTTGGGCGGATGTCCTCTGCCTGCATGCTTCTGCTCACATCAAGTGCTATCACAATATCAACTCCGCTGCTGGTTACTTCCTCGGTCTTATATCCAACCTGTGGATTTACCATTGCCATGATCAGGGAAGCGAAAGCAAATAAGAAAAGCACTGCCTTCAGCCATGAACGTTTAATTGAATGGTATGGGTTCATTTGCCCGATCATTTCTGAAGTACCTAATTTTCTGAGGTTTTTTCTGCGAAAATAGACAGACAACCACGCTAAAAATATCAATAGTGGCAGAATGGCAAATAGCCAAAAATATTGAGGATTTTCAAACTGTATGATATTCATATTTTATTTGGTTTTCAAAATGATCATGTGGTAACTTTTAACCAGGTTCGGCGCAATATAAATTCTATCAGCAAAAGTCCCATGGCAATCAGCAAAAGGGGCAGGTACTCGTCTGTTCTGCGCGTAAATTCGGTAACATCTATTTTCGATCTTTCCAGTTGATCGATCTCACGGTAAATGCTCATCAGGGCATTTTCATCTTCCGCCCAAAAGTATTGTCCATCTGTCATTTCTGATATCTCTTTCAGCAGGTCTTCATCTACAGGTATTTCCACGTCCTGATACCTTGTCCCGAAGGGTGTTTGCTGAGGGTAGGGGACAGGTCCATCACTTCCCACACCCACGGTGTAAACACGCACATCCAGCAACTGAGCGATTTCTGCAGCAGTAAGCGGATCAATAACACCTGAATTGTTAATACCATCTGTTAAGAGTATAATTACTTTGCTTATGGCCGCCGTTTCGCGCAATCTGTTGATTGCTGTTGCCAAACCATCTCCAATGGCAGTACCATCTTCAACCATACCGGTGCTTACAGATTCTAACAGATCTTTCAGTAGCAGGTGGTCTGTGGTTAAAGGTACCATAGTGAAACTCTGACCGCTGAAAACGGTCAAACCAATTCTGTCGCCCGGGCGCATTTCAATAAATTCCAGCGCTGATACCTTGGCTGCCTCCAGGCGGTTGGGTTTGAAATCTTCTGCCAGCATTGATCCCGAAATGTCAATGGCCATTACAATATCAATACCTTCAATGTCGATGTTTTGTGTTTTGGAAGAAGACTGAGGACGGGCTAGTGCAATGATCAATAATACAAATGCCAACATGCGCAGTATAAAAGGTAAGTGTATGAATCTTATTCTGTTACTTTTCCTAACCTGGTTCATAAATGCTGTATGTGGAAACTGCATTTCGGAGTACAGATTTTTTCGTTTCCAAACATACCATGCAATGATAAGTGGAACAACCAGTAAAAAATATAAGAATGTTTGATAGGCAAAAGTTATATCCTGCAGCATACCTCTTTTTTACTTTTCTGAAGATGAATGATTATCGGGTACAATTTTATGATCGTCTGTTTTTTCCTGATCATTTTCACGGGTAAGGTGAACAAAATCGAAGGCGTTTTCCATAGCATCGGAATGATGGTTTTCATCGGGAATGAATTTAGCAAATTTGACCAGATCAGCGCTTTCAAGCAGGTCTTTTAATTGATTCCAGGTGTTGCTATCCAGTTTTGATTGCAAGGCAGCAAGTGTTTCCGGCGTGGTCATTTCCAGGGCATCTACATCAAATCTTTTTTCAATATATTGTCTGATGATCCCTGTCAGTTCTATGTAATACTGCTTTATGTATCCCTGTTCCCATAATTTCTTTGCTTTCAGACCTTCCAGACTACTTATGGCGGCAATGTGGGCAGGTACTTCTGGTTTTTCCCAAATCGATTCGGGTTCACCTTTTTTCTTTCTTCTGTTTTTTATGTATTTGATCAGGAAAAAGGATATCACCGCCAAAAGCAATACCAGCAGAACCCATGGTAATATCTCTGTGAAAGTAACAGGTTGATTTAAAATGTCTTTGATGTCTTTAAGTTCTGCCTGCTCTTCTAATGCAAATTCGGTTACTTCCAGCAACAGAGGTTGCGATTCGAAAAATACAGTATCTCTGTTTGCCACGAATCCAAATTCATGAGGTTCAACAGGATGAAACCCTGACTCCCACGAGGTGATTGTAAGCCATCTTCTGATCTGTATTATTTCATCTTCGCCTTTCTGAAGGGTATCGGGTTCACCATAGCTGATGATCTCAATTTTATCACTGATCTTTTCATTGAACAGAGGAAAAATAATTTCTGTAGTGCCGGGAGGAATCTCCAGCAAAAAACTTAATTCGGCGTGCTCTCCAATCTCAATTTTTTTAGGAGATATCTGGGTTTCTACTTCATTGGCAGATGCCTGCAAAGAGAGCAAAACATATACAAAACACAGTAAAAATAGATGAATTGTAACTCTGTTCATAAAAATTGTATTCCTTATTTATAGTTATGCTGGAATAAATAATGGTTAAAAATAAGAATTATTGCATCCTTCTTTTAAAAAGACCGATCAGGGGTGGCACATAGTCCTGGTGAGTGGCAATATGAGTATAATCAACAGAAGCTTTTCTGAAAGTGTTGCGCAAATAGTCATTATGATGTTGTTGCCAGTTGCGCAGTTGTTGTCTGAAATCTTCACTTGAGGCATCTGCCCACATTACCTTACCCGTTTCAGCATCCTTCAATTTTAACAAACCCGCCGCCGGCATGTTATGTTCCAGTTCATCGAAAACCCTTATCCCAACAACATCATGCTTTCTGGAAACAATTGATAGTGCGTCTTCAAATCCTTTATCCTGCATATCGGAGATCAGAAAAGTTACTGACTTTTTTTTGATGATATTACGCAGATATTTCAAAGCTGCGGAAATATCTGTTTCTCGGTTTTCTGGTTTGAAATCAATAAGTTCTCTGATGATTCTGAGTATATGAGAGGTTCCTTTTTTGGGAGAGATGAACTTCTCAATACGATCAGAGAAAAATATCACACCTACCTTATCATTGTTTTTGATGGCAGAAAAGGCCAATACAGCAGATATTTCAGTGATCATCTCTTCCTTTCTCATGTAATGAGTGCCAAAACTATTGGATCCACTTACATCGATGAGAAGCATAACGGTAAGTTCGCGCTCCTCTTCAAAAATCTTCACATAGGGATGATTGAAACGTGCAGTAACGTTCCAGTCTATGGATCGAATGTCATCTCCAAACTGATATTCCCGGACTTCGGTAAAAGCCATGCCTCTTCCTTTGAAAGCACTTTGGTAGTTTCCTGCAAATACCTGATTGGAGATACCCTTGGTTTTGATTTCAATTTTCCTTACTTTTTTGATCAATTCATTGGTTTCCATAGCAAAAGCATCATTAAATTAAGGTACTTCAACAGTGTTGAGTATTTCTGCGATGATATCCTCTGCTGTAATGTTTTCCGCTTCTGCTTCGTAAGTAAGTCCAATGCGGTGTCTTAATACATCCGGGCAAACAGCTCTTACATCTTCAGGTATAACATATCCGCGTCTTTTGATGAAAGCAAAAGCTTTTGAGGCCAGGGCAAGATTGATGGTGGCGCGAGGTGAGCCGCCATACCCGATCATTGCTTCCATATTTTCCAACCCGTAGCGTGCAGGCGTGCGTGTGGCAAAAACAATATCGGTTATGTAATGCTCAATTTTTTCATCCAGATATACATCACGAACCACAGCCCTTGCTTTTATAATATCCATTGGATCGAGAACAGGAGATGTAGATGGGAAGGCGCCGGTTACATTTTGTCTCATAATCAGTTTTTCTTCTTCCTGGGTGGGATATCCGATGAGAATTTTCAGCATAAATCTGTCAACCTGTGCTTCTGGCAACGGGTAAGTCCCTTCCTGTTCTATGGGGTTTTCGGTAGCCAACACCAGAAAAGGTTCTTCAAGAGCATATGTATTCTCTCCGATGGTAACCTGTCTTTCCTGCATGGCTTCCAACAAAGCACTTTGTACCTTTGCCGGTGCACGGTTGATCTCATCTGCCAGGATAAAATTAGCAAAAACAGGCCCTTTTTTCACCAGAAATTCTTCTTTTCTGGGCGAATAGATCATGGTACCTATAAGGTCGGCAGGCAAAAGATCGGGAGTAAACTGTATACGGCTGAATTTTGCTTTGATGGTGTTTGCCAATGATTTTATCGCCAGTGTTTTCGCTAATCCGGGTACTCCTTCCAGTAATATATGACCATTGGCAAGCAGTCCGATGAGGAGCCTTTCTACCATGCCTTTTTGTCCTATGATCACCTTGTTCATCTCCATGGTAAGAATATCAACAAAACTACTTTCTTGCTGAATCCTTTCATTTAGCTCTTTTATATCCATATGTTTCTGAAATTTAATTGATGGAAAGATATCTGATTGCTGTATGTAAAATTTGATGCAAAAATAGGGGTTACAAAAATAAAAACGACAAACAGCAAGTTAAGGTATGTTAACCCTTTGATGAAAAAGGATAAAAAATAGATAAGACGGGATTATAAAGAAGGGTTCTGTTTACTTATTGAAGTAAAAAGAGAAGTTTAGAAAAAAATACTATAATCTGGCAATGCTGTTTTTATAGTCTTCCAGAATTTGCTTGATTTGTTTTTCAAAATACAACCGGGCTCTTTCTTCGGCATCCAATTGTTCCTGAAGGATTTGTAACTGACGATTCATCTTTATTAGTTCTTCTTCGCGGATGGGATCTTGTTCCTGAAAACTTTCCAGTATCCGGGTGTTTAGTTTGTCGTTTTCCTCTGATAGTTGAACGTTGTGAGATTTTATTTCCTCAAGTTCTCTGATTACTTTCAAATTTTCTGATTCCAGATTTTTTTCACGATCCAGTGTCTTTTGCAATTCATCTCCCAGCAATTTGTTTTTTTCAACAAAATCTTCCAGCATGGCACGACAATCTGATAAGTGGTGATCCATGATAATGATCTCCTCTCTCAATTCCAGAATTTTATTGTTATATTCGCTGATCTCATTACTTTGATTTGCCGATATCAATTGATTGATGTTTTCCTGCAATTGTTGTTTTTCGTTCTTCAGACGAATAATTTGTAAATGCATGTCACTGGTTTTTTTCTCAAACCCAACAATGTTTTTGCGGAGCATGTTTATTTCGGTATTGTCTATACCATTATTGTTTTGCAAAGAGTCTAACTGGTTTTGTAATATCACAGATTGTTTTTTATAAGCTTCCAGTACCCTCGCAGACGTTTGTTGTTTGAAAAATGCAGATTTATATTCTTTATTTTTTTCTTTTATCAAATAGATATAAATAAGCAAGAAAAAAGTCAAACCTGCAAGTAAAACAAATGTAACAGTCCATTGAGTGGATAATTGTTGGAGGATGATGAACGGGATGTTAAATAAGAATGAAAATGCTATCATGTTTTTATATTGAGAATTTATTCAGATGAACCGAGCCATGACAAAATTTTTGACACACACGCGGATGATTAGATTTCGTAGCACGGGCAAAAACACAAAACCGGAGTTTTGGCGAGCTCCATCTGACCGAATTAATCAAATTATAAACAGATGAACGATCAGGTGTGTTTAGTGTAAAAGTCATCATATCAGTTGATTTTAGAAATTTGGAATGACTTTGACTGGTTAACTCTTAAAACCCTGTTCGCTTACAAAAATACAATACTTCGGCGATAAATATGCACAGTTTGAATAATTTTTTTGAACATTGCCTAAAATACTAAGAACTTAAATTCTATGACTATCAAAACAGATTATTTTAAGACTTTTAAAAATACGCTTTATAAATGTTTTTCTAAAGAACTGCCTGGTAAGAGAGCGCACATTGATATCGCTCCATTATACAGAAAGGGAGACATCGAAGATCTTTCGATACCTTCAAATGCAGTTAAAAGCAGTGTTTTGTTTTTGTTTTATGAAAAAGAGGGTGATGTATTGCTCGTTTTTATCAGAAGGAATATATACAATGGTGCACATAGCGGGCAAATATCTCTGCCGGGTGGCAGATGGGAAAAGAATGACAAGGATCTGTATCATACTGCGTTGCGCGAAACATGGGAAGAGTTAGGTATTCCCTCTTCAGATATTACTTTTGCCGGTAAATTAAGCGATATTTTTATCCCACCCAGTAATTTTATCGTTAGTCCTTATGTAGGAATTTATCCTTCGGAAAAACCACCGGTCTTTACACCCGACCCAAGAGAGGTGGCAGACATCATTGAAATACCCTTTTCTTTTTTTCTACAAAAAAGTGGACGTAAAAATGTTTCCTTAAGTATTGGTAAACAGCAAACTATAACTGCACCGGCTTTTGTTTATAAGCAACATATCATTTGGGGCGCTACAGCGATGATGGTGAATGAGCTTGTTTTCCAATGGAAAACTATTGCTTTATAACAGGTGTTTTAACCGGCTTCTGTTGATGGTTTAAGTGTTAATTTTGAATATTCTTAAAACAACACTCAGAATAACAAATATTTAAAATATATAAGGATATGAAAAATCGATACTTATTCAATAACCAAACCATTAAGAAAATGAAGAATTTCACAACGTTTAGTATTTTATTTTTACTTTTTACATCTATGTCGGGTAGTGTTGGCGCCCAATCAGATTACAGGATGCAGTCAGTTTTTTTGTACAACTTTACACGGTTGATTGCTTGGCCATCAGATTATCAGGATGGTGAATTTGTGGTGGCGGTGTTTGGTAAGTCTGATATGTATAATGAAGTAGAGAATATGGCAAAAACCAAAAAAGCCGGAAACCAAAACATTGTTGCCAAACAATTTAATTCTGCCGGTGAAATAGCGAAATGCCATATCATTTATATTCCTTCTTCGCAAAGCCGGAGCATCGATGAAGTAGTAAACACACTTCAAAGTAAGGGAATAAAAGCTTTGGTGGTAACAGAATCGCGCAATGCTACCCAAAATGGTTCTGTGATTAATTTTACCATTGTTGATAACCGGCAACGCTTCGAATTGAGCCAGGAAAATGCCAAAGCCATGGGATTGAATCCAGGTAACGAAATCCAAAGACTTGCTATTTTGGCCGATTAATTGGTTATTCTTATATAAAAAAAACAGGTTTATCTTTTTTCAGACCATGTTGGTTTTTATCTTTCATCCTGCTTGTTTAAGTTATTCGGGATGCTATAAAACCAGCATGGTCTGTTTATATTCATCAAATTTTACAAGGTGAATAAAGTATTTTTGTACTTTTATCGCTAAAAGAAAATTAACAAAAAAGCAAATAAAAATGAAGTTTACAATTGGCAGAAAATTGAGCCTGGGTTTCAGCATTCTTATCGTTTTTTTCCTCTTAAGTATTGCAGCCAGCTACGTAATTACGCAACACATAAAAAAGATCAATTTTCAAAACAGTACCATATATGTTCCATCTATGCGTGAACTTATGGAGTTTAACAATTTGATTGTTGAATCAGAAAAATTGATAGGAAACTGGATTTTTATCCAGAGTTATGATGATACCTCCGATAAGAATAAACTCAGGAATATTGTTAATGAAGATTATCCTGCTCTTAAACAAAACCTGGTTGAGATTGCTGAAAACTTCAGACCAGAGGACAGGGATTCCCTCAGTGATGTTTTTGTGATGGTGGATGAACTTTTTGTCACCTATAACTATGTAATGAATCAACTTAGTAATTTCGAAAGCTATGATGATCCAATGGTGCTTTTTGAGATCAGACCCATGATGGAACAAGGGGGCGAAATTGTGGAAAGTACACAAGATATTACCCAAAAACTTGAATCTCTTATACAAAACCAACAGGAACGTGTAAAAATGGGACAGGTGAGGTTGCAAAATACCCTCGATAACTTTACCCGTATGAGTTTCCTGATCGGGGTTGTTTTGGTGATTGGTGGTATTATTATCTCCTTTATTTTTATTCGCATCATTTCAAAACCTGTTATTTATCTCAGAGATATCCTGAATGTAATGGGTAAAGGTAAAATCCCCGAAGAAAATATCAAGGCAGGAAATGACGAAATTGGTGACATGGGTAAAGCCTTGAACTTTCTTATTGAGGGATTGAAAGAGAAAGCAATATTTGCGCGCGAGATCGGGCAAGGTAATTTTGAGCATAATTATAAACCTTTGAGTGATGACGATACGCTGGGATTATCGCTCATGGAAATGAGAGAAAGCCTGCGAAAAGCAAAACAAGAAGAAGAAAACCGGAAAATTGAGGATAAAAAAAGAAACTGGGCAACGCAGGGCATTGCTCAATTTGCTGACTTGCTCAGGCAAAACAATGATAATTTGAAAGATCTTTCCTTTAATATTATCAAAAACATGGTCAACTACCTCGATGCGAATCAAGGTGGTGTATTTATTCTCGAGGACGAAGGAGAGGAGGTTTATGTTGAACTGGCCGCCTGCTATGCTTTCGAGCGGAGAAAGTTTTTACGGAAAAAAATCATGAAAGGCGAAGGTTTGGTGGGAACGTGTTTGCAGGAAGGTGAAACCATCTTCATTACCGAAGTGCCGGAAAACTATATATCCATTACCTCAGGATTGGGAGATTCAAATCCACGGAGTATCCTTATTGTTCCACTCAAATTAAACGACGAGATTTTTGGTGTGATCGAGATTGCGTCTTTCAAAGTATTTGATCCCTATCAAATAGAATTTGTTGAAAAGGTGGCCGAATCCATTGCATCTACCATTTCAAGTGTGAAAATAAATATAAGAACTACTGAGTTGCTCCATCAATCGCAGGAGCAAAGCGAAGAGATGCGGGCACAGGAAGAAGAGATGCGGCAGAATATGGAAGAAATGCATGCTACGCAGGAAGAAATGGAGAGAAAAGAGATTGAAAGCCAGGGATTTTATGATGTTGTCAATACCAGTGTTCCCTTCATGGAACTATCGGTTGACTGTAACATCAAAAAACTTAATCCGGTCTTTTGCGAATTAACCGGATTCTCAGAATTTCAGGCAGATTCTCTTGGGTTTTATCAGGTTTTTGATAAAAGTTTTCTGGAAAACAATGGTTTCTCTGATATTCAAAATACACTATCGGCAGGAAACCCTGTGGACGGGGTTTTTAAGATCACCAAAAATAATGGCGAACTTCTTACCTTAAAAGGTGGTTTTAAACCCATATTAAATAAATATGGTGCGCCCTCAAAAATTGTATTCATTGTTTATGAATGTAAATAATTCGTTATCTTAGCACAGTTTTTATTTCCTTCTTACTTTTTTCAACCTAAAATTATCAGGTAATGAAATTATTTGTCAGAGTGTGCATGGTACTTTCCGTATTTTTCATTTTGCAATCCTGCGAAAGAAAGGATCGCCCGGAAGAAGTTACAGAAAAATTTATGAACCATCTTATGGCTCGCGAATATGAGCAGGCCGGGCAGTATGGAACAGAATCCACCCAAAAAATGATGCAAATGTTTGAAACATTTGAATCTCTTGGTGGAGATGCCATCACCGAAGATGAATTGCAACCAGAAAAAATCGAAGATATTGAATGCGAAGTTGATGGAGACACTGCTATTTGCCGTTTTGATGAAGAAGGTCAGCAATCGGAACTTGTTCTGGTAAAAGAGGATAACGAATGGCTGGTGCACATTGAAAAAGAAAATCCTTTTGGAGATATGGATTGGGAAACAGAAGAAACAGAAGAAGAGCAATGGATACCTGATGCAGAGGAACCCGTTGATAACGAAACAGAACAATAATTTTTTCTTGAAAAGTAATTTGGCAGCAATGTGAAAATAGAAAAATCTTTATACTTTTTCATTTGCCTTTTTATTGTATCAGCCTGTCATCATGCGAATGAAAAGAAAGAATCATCTGCTGATCAATCCGTTTATCAGCTTTCTGCGGAAGAAATAATACAATTGAAAGAAGGGGATATTATTCTCAGACATGGCTATGGTTTTGTAAGCAATTCTATTGTTAAGGCACTGCGAGAAGACCTGCCTGTATCGCACGTGGGGGTGATTGTAAAAAATGGACAGGAGAAATTTTCCGTGATTCATTCTGTATCCCAAACCCTTTCAGATTATAATGGTGTTCAGATTCAGGATTTGCAAAGCTTTGTGCGCGATAGTCAGGATTCTTCAATAGTGATTGTAAGATATAAAAATGCCATCGAAAATGAAGGATCAGATCAACAAATAGCAAAGCATGCCTACAGGTATTTAAAAAAAAGGGTTCCTTTTGATTACAGGTTTGATTTGGAAGACTCCACTGGTTTTTATTGTTCAGAATTGATTGTACGCATTTTTTCTGATACGTACAATTTTAATGCGGAGAAACAAATATTTTTAAATGTGCAAAAACCGGAAGATAAACTTCGGTTGGATGTATTTCGTAATCCCGGATTATTTGTGGAAATCATTAACCATCATCATCCTAAAAAAAGTGGCCTTTAAGTTCGGTGTTAATCTTTTTTTATGATACTGGTTAACTGTTCAAAGCCTCTTTATAAACTTTCAGACATCTTTCCCGTGCAAATTTGTGATCGATCACTGGTTCGGGGTATTGATCTGAATCCCATTCCTTTACCCATTCTTTTACGTATTGAAAATTCTTATCAAACTTTTTGAGTTGCTCGTGTGGATTGAAGATTCTGAAGTAAGGCGCTGCATCACATCCTGATCCGGCGCTCCATTGCCATCCGCCATTGTTGCTTGATAGTTCAAAGTCGAGTAACTTTTCGGCAAACCAGGCTTCGCCCCATCGCCAGTCTATCAACAAGTGTTTTGTCAGAAAGCTGGCGGTAATCATTCTTACCCTGTTGTGCATATATCCTGTTTCTTTTAGTTGTCTCATTCCAGCATCAACGATGGGGTATCCTGTTTTGCCC
This sequence comes from uncultured Bacteroidales bacterium, assembly GCA_964589855.1. Taxonomy (GTDB): domain Bacteria; phylum Bacteroidota; class Bacteroidia; order Bacteroidales; family UBA7960; genus SKVR01. Next base: position 25,698 of record CAZPVB010000007.1, on the reverse strand, counting down.
ATCTTCCATTTTTTAAAATTTTCCTGGTCATTTTGCCATTCAATCTTGTCGTATTTCGCTTTGAATGATTTGTTGGATACATGTGGGAAATGCCAAAGGATCATGGCATAAAACTCTCTCCAAAGCAACTCGTTGAAAAAAGTCTGGTTATGCTTCAAGGCATATTTGGCAAGTTTTCTCAGGCTAACGGTTCCAAACCGAAGGTGCACTCCCAAACGTGTGGTGCCTTTCCGGGCCGGATAATCACGTGTTTTGTCATACTCAGGAATGATGTAGGTGCTTTGCTCTTTCTCTGGAAAACGAATGCCAGAGGGTTGAAAACCAATATCTCTCAGCCCGGGAAATTTTCTTTTTTGGGGCAGGGAGATATTTTGCAGAAGTTTTTCGGAATCGTAAGTTTCAAAATGTTTTTTCTGGTTTAATACCTCATAGCACTTGTTTTTGTAAGGTGTGAAAACGGTGTACGGATTACCATCTTTTTTTAATACTTCTTCCTTTTCAAATAGCAGATGGTCAAGATAGGAGCGAAAGGGGATGTCTTTGGATGCGAGAAAATCTGCAATTTCCTGGTCGCGGTTTATCCCATAAGGCTCGTGGTCTTTATTTGAATATACCGCTTTAATGTTGATGTCCTTTATTAGTTTTTGAAATATTTCAACAGGTTTTCCTTGGAAAATATATATCTGTCCCTGGTTTTCTTCTAATTGTTTGTTGATTTTCTCCAAACTCCGGTGAATAAATTCCACCCTTGCATCGTTTTTTGGCAGAGAGTCTATGATATCTGTATCGAATATAAAAACAGGAATGACATTCCCAGAATCTTTCAGCGCATGGTAAAATCCTTTGTTGTCATATAACCTTAAGTCTCTCCGAAACCAAAATATTGTATGTTTATCCATCATAAAATGATCGTATTAATGAATGAGTGCAGTTTAAAAAGTTAAGATATTAAGTTCTGCGACTGGTAACTAACGGATAATCAGAAAGCACTTCGAGAATCTACGACTGCTCGAAAGGTTTTCTGACCTGATTTCTGAATCCGTTTGAAATGAAAACAAATAGGTGCGCGATAGGTTTTCAGGTTGAGTCTGACCGGGGGATTTATCGTAAGTTACAACCTGTTTTTTCAGGTTATCCTCAAAAAATGAGGATAGAGAAGGTGTTGGGGTGTTTTTTAATAAGCAAGGTTTTGTTGCAGAAGTTTTTCCGATTCTTCCAGGCTGATCTTCTTCCTGCGGGCATAGTCTTCCACCTGGTCGCGGGTTAATTTACCAAGGTTGAAGTAAGTAGACTGTGGATTGGCAAAGTACCAACCCGATACAGAAGCGCCGGGTATCATACTATAACTTTCCGTAAGGTTTGTACCTGCATTTTTTTCTGCATTAAGTAAATCAAATAATTTTCTTTTTTCACTATGCTCGGGACATGCCGGATAACCGGCAGCAGGTCTTATGCCCATGTATTTTTCTTTCAGCAGTTCTTCATGGGTGAGTTGTTCTTCAGGAATGTATCCCCACAATTCTTTTCTTACTTTTTCGTGGAGCAACTCAGCAAATGCCTCAGCCAATCTATCGGCAAGCATTTTTACCATAATGCTGTTGTAATCGTCCTGTGCTACTTTATATTTTTCTGCCAGTTCTTCTGCACCGTGTATGCTCACCACAAATGCTCCCAGATAATCCCTTGTTTCTGCTTGCACTGGTGCAATAAAATCTGCCAGGGAATGGTTGAAACTTTCCGGATTATCTTTGATCTCCTGGTTCCTTAAAAAATGAAAACGTGTTATTTCGCGCGCGTGGTTTTCTTCATCAAATAATATAATATCTTCATTATCACTTGCAGAAGGAAAAATGCCCACAACCCCACGGGCAGTCATAAGGTTTTCATCAAAAATTTTTCTTAGCATATGATGGGCATCGTCAAAAAGTTTTTTTGCTTCTTCACCCTTCAGTGGGTCTTTAAGTATGGCAGGATATTTCCCCTTCAGCTCCCAACCATAAAAGAAAAACGTCCAGTCAATATATTCTGCTATTTCATTGAGTGGGTAATGATCAAAAACGGTGATTCCTGTTTTTCGGGGTTTCACGATCTTTTCCTGGTTCCACTGCGGAGTATAACGGTTTTTTCGCGCATCTTCCAAAGAAAGGTATTTTTTTGCAGCGGCCCTTTTGTTGTAATCCTGTACAAGTTTCAGGTATCTTTCGCGGGTATCGTCCAGGAATTTCACTTTGTTTTCTTTCGACATCAGGTCGCTGCAAACCTTCGCTGCGCGCGATGCATCTTTAACATGAATGACTCCATGATCATAAGCAGGTGCTATCTTTACTGCGGTATGTAACGAACTGGTTGTGGCACCACCAATGAGCAGAGGTACTTCAAAATCTTGTCTTTTCATTTCAGAGGCAACAAAAACCATCTCATCCAATGAGGGGGTTATCAATCCACTCAAACCAATAATATCCACTTTCTCTTCTACTGCTTTTTCCAGTATTTTTTCGCACGGAACCATTACACCCAGGTCAATAACTTCAAACCCATTACAGGCAAGTACCACTCCCACAATATTTTTCCCTATGTCGTGCACATCGCCTTTTACGGTGGCAAGCAATATTTTTCCTGCTGCCGATACATTCCCGAATTCAAGTTTTTGCTCTTCAATAAAAGGTGTCAGGTATGCCACTGCTTTTTTCATTACACGGGCACTTTTCACAACCTGGGGCAGGAACATTTTTCCGGCGCCAAAGAGGTCGCCAACTACATTCATTCCATCCATGAGAGGCCCTTCGATAACTTCCAGAGCCCTGGGCATCAATTGCCGCATCTCTTCCACATCCTGCTCTATAAACTCATCTTTTCCTTTTACAAGCGAATAGCTGATACGTTCTTTAATTTCAAGGCTTCTCCATTCCAGGGGATCTTTTGCTTCCCGCGAGGAACTTTGCTGATCCTTCACCTTTTCTGCATAAAGCAATAAACGTTCAGTAGCATCTTTTCTCCGGTATAAAATGGCATCCTCTACCAATCGCAGCAGCTCTTTTGGTATATCGTCGTAAACCTGCAAAAGTGCGGGATTTACAATGCCCATGTCCATCCCTGCTTTGATAGCATGGTACAGGAACGCTGAATGTAATGCCTCGCGAATAATATTATTTCCTCTGAAGGAAAAAGAAAGATTGCTTACACCGCCACTGATGTGTACATGTGGCAGATTTTCGCGGATCCAGGAGCATGCCCTTATATAATCAAGGGCATATGTGTTGTGTTCGCTTATGCCGGTGGCAATAGCCAAAATATTGGGGTCGAAGATGATATCCTGTGGTGGTAATTTTGCTTTTTCTGTAAGTAACGTATAAGACCGTTGTGCAATCTCGATTTTTCTCTCAAAAACATCTGCCTGTCCTTTTTCATCGAAGAGCATTACAATAACCGCGGCACCATAATTCTTTACCATTTCTGCCTGCTGCAAAAATTGTTCTTCGCCTTCTTTTAAACTGATAGAGTTTACAATAGATTTTCCCTGCACACATTTCAATCCGGCCTCAATCACTTCGAATTTTGAAGAATCGATCATCAGGGGAACTTTCGAAATATCGGGCTCTGCTGCAATATGGTTTAAAAATTCCACCATTGCCTCTTTTCCTTCGATCATAGCATCATCCATACAGATGTCTATTACCTGGGCACCTGATTCTACCTGATCCAAAGCTACCGTAAGCGCTTCCTGGAAGTTTTCCTCCCTGATCAGGCGGGCAAATTTTTTCGATCCGGATACATTGGTCCTTTCGCCAATGTTCACAAAATTGGATTCCGGTCTTATCTCCAGGTGTTCTAGTCCGCTCAGGAAAGTATTGGTAGAAGGAGCGGGGATGGTACGTGGCGGATATTTTTCAGCAAGAAGTGCCAGTTGCTTTATATGTGCTGGTGTTGTACCGCAGCATCCTCCGGAAATATTTAACAACCCGTCTTTCATAAAACCTTCTACAATGGCTGCCATTTCGTTTGCCGACTGGTCATATTCCCCGAATTGGTTGGGAAGACCTGCGTTGGGGTGAGCGCTTACGGCAAAAGGTGCTCTTTTGCTCAGTATCTCAAGAAAGGGGCGTAGCTGCGCGGCACCAAGGGCGCAATTTAATCCAATGCTCAACAGATTTACGTGGGACATGGAGACCAGGAATGCCTCCGTGGTTTGACCTGAAAGGGTTCGGCCGCTGGCATCGGTTATCGTTCCCGACACCATAACAGGTATGCTGATGTTGTTTTCTTTTTCGTAGGTTGAAATGGCGTAAAGGGCTGCTTTGGCGTTTAGCGTATCAAAAACAGTTTCAACCAGCAAAAGATCTGCTCCGCCATCCATCAACCCTTTGATCTGTTCAAGGTATGCTTCTTTCAGCTGATCAAAGGACACTGCCCTGTAGGCAGGGTTGTTTACATCAGGCGACATGGATGCTGTGCGATTGGTGGGTCCCAAAGACCCGGCAACAAACCTTGGTTTTTCCGGGGTTTTCAGATTGTATTCTTCACATGCCTGTTTTGCCAACTTTGCCGATTGAAGATTCATCTCATACACGATCTCCTCCATCTCATAGTCGTGCATGGAAATCGCATTCGCATTAAAAGTATTGGTTTCGATAATATCTGCACCCGCTTCCAGATATGCCAGATGGATATCTTTGATGATCTGGGGTTGGGTTACAGACAAAAGATCGTTGTTGCCCTTTACTTTTTGTTCTATGCCGGCAAACCTTTTTCCGCGGAAATCTTCTTCTTCCAGTTTGTGTCTTTGTATCATGGTGCCCATAGCACCATCGAGTACAAGTATCTTTTTTTGTATGAGTGATTGTAATCGTTCTGTTTTCGACATGAAATAGGGGATTGTGTTTTTTCTGGTTATTTTTGAAAGGACAAATATAGCAATTCTCAGTTATTTGCCGGATATGTAAAAAAATATTTGATGCAAAGGTTTTAGCAGCAAAAGCGAATCATAAAACTGCTTTTGATATATTTACCACATTATTAGCTCTACCCATAGTATACATGTGAATAAGAGGTAATCCGTTATCAAAAAGTTCCTGTATCTGGTTTATGGCCCAATCTATGCCAACTTTGTTCACATCTGCGTTGTCTGTGCAGTTTTCTACCTTTTTTATCAATTCCCCGGGCATATTCAGATGAAAAATTTTTGGTAATACCTGCAGATGTTTCTTGATGCTTATGGGTTTTATGCCAGGTATAATAGGGACGTTTATGCCTGCTTTGTAACATCTTTCCATAAAATCGAAAAATACATTATTATCGTAAAACATTTGGGTTACAATGTATTCGGCACCAATATCTACCTTTTTTTTCAGATACAGGATATCTTTTTCTGTATTGGGTGATTCGGAATGCTTTTCAGGGTATCCTGCCACTCCCACACTAAAATTTGTATGATTAGGATTGTCAACATACTGCTCAAAATACTTTCCATTGTTCATGTCGATGATCTGTTGCAATAGTTCTGAGGCATACCTGTTTCCTTCAGGATTGGGATCAAATCGCCCCGTGTTTTTGTCTGCATCTCCTCTGAGTACCAAAAGGTTGTTGATGCCAAGAAAATCCAATTCAATCAGTGCATCTTCGGTTTCCTGTTTAGAAAAACCTCCGCAAATAATATGGGGTACAACATCTACCTTGTATTTGGCTTTGATAGCGGCTGACAGTCCGACTGTGCCGGGTCTTTTCCGCACGATCAGGGGTATTTCTGTACCATCAGGTTGCTTCACATATGTAGTTTCTTCCCTGTGGTAAGTAATGTTAATAAAAGGAGGATCAAACGCCATGAGCTGATCAAGTGTATTGAATATACTCATAATACTACTTCCTTTTACGGGAGGCAGTAATTCGTAACTGATACGAGGATTCTTATTTTTTGCCAGGTGCTCCGGTACTGTCATTTTCCGACTGATTTTTTCTGGTTTATAAAAAGTGCCTTATGTTACAGCAAACTCAGGAAGTTTACTATCAAAAGGTATCACAAAAGTATTTATTTCCAACAAAATTTTTCCTTTGTATTGCATTGCATGGATCATTTGTGTGGAGCATTAAATCAATTTGGGTGCTATTTATCCGTTTTCAGGACTTTCGAAAAATGCCAGAAATACATCCAGTGTATGTATAAGTTTTTTGATGCTCAGAAGGTTGGAAAGTCTGATATTGCCAATTACATAATTGTAGTTTTTAGAGGAAAGTTTTTCCCCGATACTCTCGAATTCGAAATGACTAAAGTCCAGTAAATTTCTGAATCTAAGATATACTTTTACAATTACATCATTGGTATGTTGAGGGGGCGTAAAATATTTCCGTTTCTTATATTCATACCGGTAGTTGTGCATACGGGCAGTTATATCTGATAAAACAGAACTTCCGGTAGGCAGCGCTCCCGCACCTTTGCCAAACATAAACTGTTTTTCGTAAAAGGAACCATTGATTACTACTCCGTTGTACTCATCTTCAACATTATAAATATATTCATCGTTTGTGGTCATTTTTGGCATCACCATAAGGTTGAAGTTTTTACCGTTGATCTTGGTAGCCTGTGCCACAAGTTTAATGCGGTATCCTTTTTCTTTGGCAAACCTTATATCTTCCGTGGCGAGGTTTGATATTCCTGAAACAAAAATATCATCAGGATTTACATGGTTTCCAAAACCATGTAATGCCAGTATCACGATCTTATAAAGCGAATCCCATCCATCCATATCCAAACCTGGGTCTGATTCCGCAAAACCTGATTCCTGGGCTATTTTCACTGCATTTGAATAGGTAAGATTTTCGTTAAATACTTTGGAGAGTACAAAATTGGAAGATCCGTTTAAAATACCCGTTATTGAAAGTAAAAGATCATTATCATAATACTCTTCCAGATTTCTGATTACAGGAATACTGCCACAGGCAGAAGCATCATACAGCAATGCTGCTCCGGTCTCTTGTTGAATTTTCAAAAGTTCCGGAAGGTTCAGGGCAAGCATTTTTTTGTTACCGGAAACAACACTTTTGCCTTTTTTGAGTGCATTTTTTACAATATGAAAAGCTTCTGCAGAATCATCGATCAGTTCTACTACCAGATTGATCTCATCATCGTTGAGAATCTCATCAGCATCGAGTGTGAAAAATTTCTCAGGAATGCTTCTTTTCTTTTCAGAATGCTTTATACATATTTTTTTTATACTCGCCTGGGTGGTATGGCTGTTTTGCAGAACGTGATATAGTCCTTCGCCTACTACGCCAAATCCAAATAATCCTATGATCTGCTTGTTATTTTGATGGGGCATTTTTGCAATATTTTTTTAATTTTTTGTTGATTACGCTTTTTTTATTTGATTTTCAACCAGGGAAAGAGATGCATTGAAAATCAGATTAAATATTTTGAGTCCACTCTAAAAAGTTTATTATCCAAGAATTACACAAATAGACACGAATTTTAATGTTTGATATTCAGGCAACTAAAAATTTTAAATTTTCACTAATTCTCCGAAAATGACTCTTCGGAGTGGACTCATATTTTTAAATTTTATTTATGCAATAGTTTTTTGTTTGTTTGATTTTTTGTAAACAAGAGAAACCACAGCGTTTTGATAATGATTCTTTTATGAAAAAGTACCCGAAAAAAACATAGTTGCTGTTTTCTTGATGGAAGAAGGTTGGTGCAGATGCCAGAACATCTGTCCACCAACCTTTTATCTTTCGCGGAAACACCAATCTTTTTGTTTTTTTTTGCTCGTATTTCCACATTACATTGCTATGGCAATAAACATTGCGGCTATCAGAAAGTTTTTCAAAGTTTTTGAAAAGCTGTGTCGAAATCTGCTTTAATGTCATCAATATGCTCCAGCCCAACGGAAACCCTAAGCAGGTTTGGCAGAACACCGCTTTTGATCTGTTCTTCGTCTGAGAGTTGTTGGTGAGTGGTTGCTGAGGGTTGTATGATCAGCGTTTTTGCATCGCCAACATTGGCCAGGTGGCTTACCAGTTCCAGGCTGTCCACAAGTTTAATGGCATTTTCCTTGCCCCCTTTGATCAGGAAAGACAGTACGCCTCCGGATCCTCTTTTCAGGTATTTTTTAGAGAGCGCATGGTAGTGGTTGGATTCAAGTCCGGGGTAGTTCACTTTTTCTACCAGAGGATGTTGTTCCAGCCATTGCGCCAGGGCAAGAGCATTGTCGGCATGACGCTGCGCCCGTAAACTGAGTGTTTCAACACCCTGCAGCAGTTGGAAAGCATTGAAAGGGCTGAGAGCGGGTCCGAAATCTCTTAATCCTTCTACACGGGCTCTGATGCTAAAAGCAATGTTGCCAAAAGGGCCTCCTTCGCCAAAAACATCCCAAAAGACCAATCCGTGATACCCCTCTGAAGGTTCGGTGAATTGTGAAAATTTGCCGTTGCCCCAGTTGTAATTTCCACCGTCAACAATTACCCCACCAATGCTGGTTCCATGACCACCAATCCATTTGGTGGCAGATTCTACCACAATGTTGGCTCCATGCTCCAGAGGGCGGAAAAGGTAACCTCCACAACCGAATGTATTGTCAACAATTAGTGGCAAATCATATTTTCTTGCAAGAGCGGCGAAAGCTTCAAAGTCAGGAATATTAAATTCAGGGTTTCCGATGGTTTCAATATAGATGGCTTTGGTTTTTTCATCAATCAAAGTTTCAAATGTAGAGGGATCATCACCGCTGGCAAATCTTACATCTATGCCTAATCTTTTGAAGGCGACTTTAAACTGGTTAAAGGTACCACCGTAAAGAAAAGAAGTGGAAACAAAATTGTCACCAGCCTGTAAAATATTGTTTAATGCTATGAACTGTGCTGCTTGCCCCGATGAAACTGCCAGTGCAGCAACACCTCCTTCGAGAGCAGCGATGCGTTTCTCAAAAACATCCGTTGTGGGGTTCATGATACGGGTATAAATATTGCCAAATTCTTTCAGGGCAAATAAATTAGCACCGTGTTCCGAATTGTTGAAAACATAGGAAGTAGTTTGATAAATGGGTACTGCTCTTGAACCGGTTGTGGGATCGGGAGCTTGACCTGCATGCAGTTGGAGTGTTTCAAAATTTGTGTTTGTACTCATGATAAATAAAAATATTTAAGTGAATAATTTGAAAATTAGTGGATGATGGATAAATCAATGATGCATTAATTTTTTTTTGTGAAAGCAGTAGGCACAAGCATATTTCTCTGCAAAAGAATTGCAAAGTGCCTCTGGTGAAAACGCCCGGTTGAGGTCAGGTACCAAAGTAAGGCACATCAGAATAAACATTCTGATCAGCAACCGGGCAAGGGCATAGCCATATGTACTTTAAAAAGGAAAGTATTGCAGGAAGTATTGAAATTGCTGGTCTTTAACCTTTTTGCGTTAAAAATCAGGAACCTTAAAAAGTGATGATAATTGTAAATTTTCATTTTTTTGGTTTAAGTTTATAAATCCTTTTTATTTAAGGCAGGTTTTGGCACCTTCCCCCGGGAGGGTGGGTTGCCAGAGCTTCAGCGAGCCTGTTCTCTCCGCTCTTCTTTATAAACACTTTTTTCAAAGAAGTTTGCTGTTTTTGTTTCAGCGGTGCAAATATAGTACAATATTTTTAAATGATCATTTAAAAATATGAATTTTGATTTTTTATGATTGTTCAAAACGGTGTAATCTTTTCAGGATTCCTGTTTTTAATTGACTTAACCATCAATTAAAGAAAATATTATTATTGAAAATTATTTTCCGTGTGCGTACACGAATCAAAAAATTCTTCTTACCTTTGCACTGCATTTAAAAAAATAGTTGAACCATTATCCCGAATTTTTTCATGAACCAGGAAATTACCCGAGTGAAAATCTCTGATATAGCCAAAAAAGCCAAAGTATCTGCCGGTACGGTCGACCGTGTAATACATAACAGGGGGGAAGTATCTCAGGCAACACGGGAAAGGGTTCTTAAAATTATCAAGGAGGTAAACTACCAACCAGATATTGTGGCCAGTTCATTGGCCTCAAAAAAATCGCTCCGTTTTTCTGCTATACTACCACAGGGTGATTCTGACAATCCTTTCTGGAAAATACCTGTTGAAGGTTTGCAGATGGCCCTTGATGAGATCAAACATTTTGGTATCACACTCGAAAAGCATCATTTTGTTTATCATGACCGTAAGAATTTCATCAAGATATTTAAGAAAGTACTGGAAAGTGAACCCGATGGTATCATTGTAACACCCTTCTTCAGAAAGGAAACCCGGAGTTTTGTGGAACAGTCCAATCAAAAAAAGATACCTGTGGTCTTTTTAAATACTTTTATTGAGGACACCAACAGTTTTGCCTTTGTAGGGCAGGATTCAAAGCAAAGTGGAAGGGTGGCAGCCCAGTTGCTCGATTACGGACTGGAGCCGACCAAAGAGATATTAATTCTCAATATTATCAACGAAAAAAGTGGAAACGCCCATATTTTAAGTCGTGAGGAAGGTTTTCGCGATTATTTCCATCTCGAAAATCCCGGTCGGCCTTTAAGATCGATACAGGTAAAAGCAAGACATGTTGATGAACTGGGTAAAGAACTTTCGACCTGTTTTTTATCTTCCAGGCATAACCCATGTGCACATGGTGTATTTGTTACCAATTCAAAGGTTTTTCTGGTAGCTGATTTTTTTGAAAAAAACAACATTCGTAATGTGCAACTGATTGGATATGATTTGCTTCCTTCAAACATTGATCATCTGAAAAATGGAAATATTCGTTTTTTGATCGGTCAAAAACCGATGGATCAGGGATATAAAAGTTTAATGACTCTTTTTAATGCCCTTTTCATGAAAAAAAAGATACAACAGGATCAGTATCTGCCTATTGATATTATAACCAAAGAAAATCTCGATTTTTATCTTAATCATAAAAAATAAATAACATGAATTTTGATCATTTAAAAGACAAAGTATGTGTAATAACCGGAGGCGGTGGTGTTTTAGGGACATCCATGGCCAATACCCTGGCCTCAGTTGGAGTAAAAGTGGTAATTCTTGACAGGAACCTTGAGTCGGCTCAAAAAGTTGCAGATGGTCTCCTTTCCCGATATGGTACAGATGCGCTTGGTCTGGTTTCAGATGTGCTGAAAAAAGAAACTTTGATTGATGCTAAAAAACAAATCAATGATAAATGGGGCAGGATTGATCTGCTTATCAATGCGGCTGGTGGCAATTCACCCAAAGCGACTACAAAAGTTGAGCAGATGGACCCTGAATCTATTCACGCTATGAGTGAATCATTCTATGGACTGGAACTGGAAGGTTTTCAACATGTTTTTGATCTTAATTTTATGGGTACCCTACTACCAACTATGGTTTTTACAACAGACATGGTGGAAAGCAGAAAGGGAAGCATAATCAATATCTCTTCCATGAATGCGATAAAGCCGCTAACCAAAATACCCGCTTACTCTGCAGCTAAATCTTCTATCAATAATTTTACTGAATGGTTGGCAGTACATCTTGGAAAAACCGGGATTCGGGTCAATGCCATTGCCCCTGGATTTTTCCTCACCAACCAAAACCGCTTTTTACTTACCGATGAAAAAACCGGTAATCTTACACCGCGCGGACAAAAGATTATAGATGCAACCCCCATGGGTAAATTCGGCGAGCCTGCTGATCTTTCGGGTACTATGCTGTTTTTGCTTTCCGATTTGTCTGATTTCATGACAGGAATAGTGATACCCGTTGATGGCGGTTTCAGCGCTTTTGGAAGAGTCTGATAAGATTACAGATTATCATAACCACAATGCTTAAAATATTTATTTGTTTGCTAACATTAATAAAATCAAAAAAAAAATGACAAAAATGATTGAAACATGGAGATGGTACGGACCTAATGATCCTGTATCACTCTGGGATATAAGGCAGGCGGGAGCCTCCGGAATCGTAAATGCTTTGCATGAAGTACCCATTGGTGACGTATGGCAACTCGATAAACTGATTGAAAGAAAACGGATTATCGAATGGGACGATTCTGTTCATCCACCGCACCAAACCGGATTGAAATGGGAGGTCGTGGAAAGTATTCCTGTGCACGACAGCATAAAACTTGGTTTGCATGATCGTGATGCATACATTGAAAACTATATTCAGTCACTGAAAAATGTGGCAACCATTGATGTAAAAACTGTGGTGTATAATTTTATGCCGGTGGTTGACTGGACACGCACCAACCTGGATCATGAAATGGAAGACAGAGCCAAAGCGCTATCTTTTCAAATGATTGATTTTATTGCTTTTGATGTTTTTATGCTGAAAAGAAAAAATGCAGAGAAAGATTATACTCCCGAAGAACTGGAAAAAGCTTTCCATGCTTTCCGGGAATTTTCAGATGAAAAGAAAGAGTTGATTCAGCATAACATCATCGCCGGACTGCCAGGATCTCAGGAAGGTTATTCACTCGAAGAGTTCAAAGACCGACTTGCTGAATATGAAAATATCAACAATGAGCAATACCGTAACAATCTGATCTATTTTCTGGAAAAGATCATACCTGTAGCAGAAAATCTTGGTATCAGATTGGCCATTCACCCTGATGATCCACCCCGTTCTTTATTTGGGTTGCCCAGAATCGTGAGCACTATTGATGATTTCAGGTTTCTGGTCAATTCCATCCCATCGAAAGCCAATGGATTTACATTATGTACCGGATCACTTGGGGTGAGAGCCGACAACGATCTGGTAAGGATAGTGAGGGAGTTGGGATCGCACATTCATTTTGCCCATTTGAGAAGTGTAAAAAGATATGACGATGGAAGTTTCCTGGAAACAGGTCATCTAAAGGGTGATGTTGACATGTTTGCCGTTGTGCGTGCCTTGCTGGAAGAGCAGAAAATCAGAAAAGATAACCACAGAACAGATTACCGGATTCCGATGAGAGCAGATCACGGGCATGTAATTTTAGATGACCTCAGAAAAAAAACCAATCCGGGTTACTCTGCCATTGGTTTGCTGAAAGGCATGGCTGAAATAAGAGGACTGGAAACAGGCATTCTGAGATGTGGGTATTTAAAAGAATGATAGCCAATATGGGATAAACCTGTGTTAAACGTTTTCTGCAGCATCATTAAAAGTATCTGAGGTTATTGAATGACACGCCTATTCTTTGATATTCTAATTAATATAATGATTAAAAAATAGTATTATGGGAAAAAATGTAATCATAGCACAATCAGGAGGACCATCTCCTGTTATCAATAATTCACTAAGGGGGATTATTGATACATGTAAAATGTTTCCTGATAAATTTGGCAAGATCTATGGCGGATGGCATGGCATAGAAGGTGTTTTGAAAGAAGAACTGCTGGATTTGACAGCACAACCCGAGGAAGAGATCGCACTGCTGAGAAACACACCTGCTGCCGGAAGCATTGGCACCTGCCGTTATAAGTTAAAAGATAACCAAACCAAGGATTTTGAGCGTGTAATGGAGGTCATAAAAGCGCATGATATTGGTTATTTTTTCTATATTGGTGGTAATGATTCACAACATACTGCATTTAAGGTTAGCCAACTGGCAGCTGAAAAAGGGATTGAACTGGTAGCAACCGGTGTTCCCAAAACTATTGATAATGATGTGGGCGACAGTGAATTTCAACTGATCGATCATACTCCGGGCTATGGCAGTGTTGCACGTTATTGGTCGCACATTGTGCAAAATGCCAACGAAGAGAATAAAGGTTCCAGCCCCGCTGATCCCGTGCTTGTTTTGCAGGCGATGGGCCGAAAAATAGGATATATCCCTGCTGCTGCGCGCCTTGCCGACCCCAACCGTGAAATGCCTCTGCAGATATACCTTACAGAAGCAAATCTTACCATAGATGAACTGGCAGACAATGTTAATGATCAACTTGTAAAAGACGGCAGATGTATTGTTGTGATTAGTGAAGGATTTGATGTAGGAAATATCGGAGAAGTAAAAGATGCTTTTGGACATACTTCTTTTGGATCAAGTAAAATGTCTGTTTTTCAGTCGGTTGTAAACTATCTTAACGAAAAAGGACTGAAAGCGAGAGGTGCCGCACGAGGACAGGTTTTTGGAACAGACCAGCGAGATACCATGATCTATGCTTCTACCGTGGATCTGGATGAAGCTTACAAAGTTGGGCAGAAAGCTGTTGACATTGCCTTGAATCATGGCAACGGATGGATGGCAACCATCCTGAGAGAACCCGGATTTATCTACAATATATCTTACGATAAAGTGCCGCTGGAGAAGGTGGCTCTTTCTGAAAGATTCTTCCCGAAACACTGGATCGCTTCCAACAAAATCGATGTCACCGATGATTTTATCCGTTATGCAAAACCTCTTTTGGGCGACGACTGGGTTTCTGTACCTATGATCAATGGTATTCAGCGTTTTACCAAATTCAAACCTGTTTTTGCCGAAAAGAAACTCAAAGACTATCAACTGGAAGCTTTGTGAGAAATTACAGGTTCGGATGTCAATCGTATTTATCTAAATAATAATTAAATGACAATATCATTTTTAAAAATAGCAATATGGCAGAATTGAATAAACTACAGCAGGAATTGCAGGATTTAAAACCCACCAAAGAGTTTTTTATAGGTATTGATTCGGACGGTTGTGTTTTCGATACAATGGAGATCAAACAAAAAGAATGCTTTTGTCCCAATTTTATCAAACATTTTGAATTACAAATGGTATCTAAATATGCCCGGGAGACCTGGGAGTTTGTAAATTTGTATTCTAAAACAAGAGGTACCAACCGTTTTCTTGCTTTACTTGAAGCGGTTAAACTCTTAGGGCAGCGCCCCGAGGTAAAGGAATTAAATGCGCAAATGCCTGATTTGAAACCCCTTGAAGAATGGATTAAAGCAGAGACCAAACTGGGTAATCCGGCTTTAAAAACCTACGCTGAAAAGGTGAATGATGAAATGATCGACAAAGTATTGAAATGGTCATTGGCGGTAAATGAGGATATTGCTGAAATGGTTTATGGCATTGTTCCATTCCCCTATGCGAAAAAATCCTTTGAAAAGATTGTGGAAAAATCTGATTCAATGGTCATTTCGCAAACTCCTGTAGAGGCGCTGGAGCGCGAATGGGAGGAAAACGACATTAAAAAATATGTACATATTATTGCCGGTCAGGAGTACGGCACCAAAACCGAACATTTGGCCCTGGGGGCCAAAAATAAATATCCTGATCATAAGATTCTGATGATCGGCGATGCTCCCGGCGATTTCAAAGCGGCCGATACCAACGGAGTGCTTTTTTATCCCATCAACCCCGGGCATGAAAATGAATCATGGAAAAGGTTCTATGAAGAAGCACTGGATAAATTCTATGCTTTGGAATACGAAGGCGATTACCAAAAATCACTGATTGAAGAATTCAATAGTTTTCTCCCGGAAAAACCTTCCTGGAATCTTTAAAAATAAATTGATATGCTGTATTATGCCAGAGGATCTGAAGATACTGAACTGACACCTGATGAGATCAAACAGGCGGTTTTTGATGTGTACGCCAAACTGGGTGATATCAGAAAAGTGCTGGCTTTGCCTCCCGATTTCACCCGGTTTCACTCGCAGGCAGGATATCTGACTCAATTAACTTATGAGTATTTTGGGAAAGCACTCACCGATATTTTGCCTGCTTTGGGTACGCATGCCCCCATGACGGAAGAACAACTCAATGGTATGTTCGAAGGAATACCTCATTCTCTTTTTCGCGAACACAAATGGCGCACAGATATACTTACCCTTGGCGAGGTACCGGCAGATTTTGTGAGTGAAGTATCTGAGAACAGGGTTCATTATCCATGGCCTGCGCAGGTCAATAAATTGCTGGTAAGCGGAAACTTCGACCTTATCGTTTCTCCCGGACAGGTTGTGCCACACGAAGTAATAGGCATGGCCAATTACAACAAAAATGTTTTCGTGGGAACAGGAGGAGCAGAGGGTATCAATAAAAGTCACTTTTTGGGTGCCGCCTATGGCATAGAAAGAATATTGGGCAGGGCAGATTCTCCCGTTAGGAAAGTACTGAATTATGCTTCGGAAAAATTTGCTTCAGAAATGCCTGTTTTGTATATTCTCACTGTAATAGGTAAAAACAGCCAGGGTAAACTTTGCGTGAAAGGGCTTTACATAGGAGATGATCACGAGTGCTATTACAAAGCCGCCGAATTATCCTTAAAGGTCAATTTTACCTTGCTTGAAAAACCGCTTCAAAAGGTTGTTGTTTATCTTGATCCATCTGAGTTTAAAAGCACCTGGTTAGGGAACAAGAGCGTATATCGCACGCGCATGGCCATTGCCGATGGAGGTGAACTGGTGGTTTTGGCTCCTGGTTTGAAAGAGTTCGGTGAAGACAAGGAAATAGATAAGCTTATACGCAAATATGGTTATCTTACAACACCGGAAATTCTTGAGTTAACGGGCAAAAATAATGATCTGCAAAATAATCTCAGTGCAGCGGCGCATCTTATTCACGGATCTGCCGAAAACAGGTTTACCATCACCTATTGCCCGGGGAATATCTCTGAACAGGAGATACGTTCGGTGAATTTCAATTATGCCGATATGGAAACAATGATGAAGCATTATAATCCTGATCAACTGCAAGATGGACTAAATATTATGCCCGATGGAGAAGAGATATTTTTTATTTTCAATCCTGCTCTGGGATTGTGGTCGAGTAAAGAACGGTTTGTGAATGACTGAACCAAATATGAACATATGCGAACTCTTCGGTGGTAATGATTTGATAATAAGTAAATACAAATTATTCACACAAAAAATCACGACCTTTAAATCCGAAAAATAACCATTGTTGAAATCCGTTATCTTTGAATTTGTAATTTTGAAGAAAAATTGTCAATCAATAATTACGGTATGATCAAAATTGTTGCAGATACCAATATTCCTTTTTTGAAAGGAGCACTTGAGGAGGTATGTCAAATGGTATATTTGCCGGGTTCTGAGATCAAAAAAGAGCATGTAAAAGATGCCGATGCATTGATAGTGCGTACGCGCACCAAATGCAATCAGGAACTTCTGGAAGGCACATCCGTAAAATTTATAGCCTCTGCTACCATAGGTTTTGATCATATTGATACTGACTATTGCAGGGATAACGGAATTGCCTGGACAAATGCACCCGGATGCAACGCTTCATCAGTAAAACAATACATTGCTTCTGCTCTGGCTGAGATCATTCAACGCGAAAGGCTAAAGTTCAGAGATTTGACAATCGGAATTATAGGTGTGGGAAACGTTGGTTCCCGAATTGAAAACATGGCCCGTGTGCTGGGTATGAATGTTGTGCTTTACGATCCTCCCAGGCAACGCAAAGAGCAATTAAAAGATTTTTCCAGCCTTGGTTATTTGCAGGAGGTATCAGACATTATTACGTTGCATGTGCCACTAAATAAGAAGAAAGACCGTACTTACCACATGGTGGATGACCAGTTTATATCAAGAATGAAAAAAGGAGCGTGGATTATCAACTCATCAAGGGGGGAAGTGGTAGATACTTCTGCCCTGATCAAAGCACTACATGCAGATTATTTATCGGGTGCAGTGATAGATGTATGGGAGAACGAGCCCAAAATCAACAGGCAATTGCTTGAAATGGCTTTGCTTGCCACACCCCACATTGCAGGATATTCGGTTGATGGAAAAGCAAAAGGAACCTCAATGAGCGTAAATGCAGTAAGTGATTTTTTTCATTTGGGAATGGATAACTGGTATCCTTCAGGGTTACCAAAACCTACCCATCGGTCTATGGTCATAGATTGCAGTGAAACCTATGAGGAGGAAGTATTTGTCAAATCAAGCCGATTTGCATACGATATTGTTAAAGACTCTGATCAGTTAAAAAACATCCCTGAGAAATTTGAAAAACTAAGAATTGATTATCCTGTCAGGAGAGAACCCGAAGCGCTCAGAATAAAAATGGATCATAAAACAGATCAGTGTGCCGGTTTGCTTAGAGCATTAGGATTCTGGATAGATTAACCAGGCGAACGAACACTGAATTTATTCAATAATTTTTTAAAGTTTAATTAAACAAACAATAGTTTATGGAAAAGAAAGCTGATATCGGATTGATTGGACTTGCCGTAATGGGCGAGAACCTGGTTTTGAATATGGAAAGCAAAGGATTTACTGTGGCTGTTTACAACAGATCAGTTGAAAAGGTTGATAATTTTGTTTCAGGAAGAGCAAAAGGGAAGAACATTATCGGAACCCGTGATCTGGAAGAGTTGGTGAATTCTCTGAAATCACCCAGAAAAGTGATGTTGATGGTAAAAGCCGGTAAACCTGTTGATGATTTTATTGAAACGCTGATCCCTTATCTTGATAAAGGAGATATTATTATTGATGGTGGAAACACGCATTATCCTGATACCAACCGCCGTACTGCTTACCTGGAGGAGAAGGGATTGTTATTTATTGGTACAGGTGTTTCCGGTGGTGAAGAAGGTGCGCTGAAAGGTCCGTCAATCATGCCCGGAGGTTCTCCTAAAGCATGGCCATATGTGAAAGATATTTTTCAGGGAATTGCTGCCAAAGTGGAAGATGGAACGCCCTGTTGCGACTGGGTTGGCGAAAACGGTGCCGGGCATTTTGTGAAAATGGTACACAATGGTATTGAGTATGGTGATATGCAGGTGATCTGCGAAGCTTATCAGCTGATGAAAGACCTGCTCGGCATGGAGTACGATGAGATGCATGATGTTTTTGATCACTGGAATGAAGGCGAACTTGACAGTTACCTTATTGAGATTACCCGCGACATACTCGGCTTTAAGGACGAAGACGGCGAACCCATGGTTGAAAAGATACTGGACACAGCCGGACAAAAAGGGACTGGTAAATGGACGGGCATTACCGCACTCGATCTGGGAATCCCTCTTACGCTCATTGGTGAATCGGTTTTCTCAAGATGCCTCTCCGCACAAAAAGAGGAAAGGGTAGAAGCATCAAAAATCTTATCAGGCCCTGCTACCGATTTTAAAGGAGATAAACAGGAGTTTATTGAGGATATAAGAAAGGCTTTGTTGGCTTCCAAGATCGTTTCTTATGCACAGGGATATGTGCTGATGCGTGAAGCAGCCAAAGAATTTGGTTGGAATCTCAATTATGGTGGTATTGCGCTCATGTGGCGCGGTGGATGCATCATCAGATCGGCATTTCTGGAGAAAATAAAGGCAGCTTTTGATAAAAACCCTGAATTAGCTAACCTGCTGCTCGATAACTATTTCAATCAGAAAATTAAAGAAACAGATGCTTCATGGCGCCGGGTAGTTGCTACTGCTGCTACTTATGGCATTCCGGTTCCTGCATTTTCAACTGCGTTGGCCTATTACGACGGGTATCGCTGCGGTAGACTGCCTGCCAACCTGCTGCAGGCACAACGCGATTATTTCGGTGCACATACCTACGAAAGGGTTGATAAACCCCGTGGGGAGTTTTTCCATACCAACTGGACCGGCCGGGGAGGTACAACCGCTTCTTCAAGTTACAATGCCTGATGATTTCTCAATTATGTTGATCATAAAAAAGGTCTGGCGACATGGGGTCGTCAGACCTTTTTTGATGCCTGAAGGCATAAAGGATTCTGTTTGTTGGTGTTTATTTCACATTCGCGGATGAGCAATCTTTTTTTACTCAAATTATGCGATCGTCAGCTGCTGATCCAATTCAGGTTACTTTTGATAATCAGAATTGATAAACGTCAATGAAGCTGAAAAAATCAAATAAACCAGATATTCAGGGATTATCCAAAATGATAAAACCTCTGCGGCGCGATGTTGTTACCAATTTGTCAACATCTTTTCGATAACTGAAGCGGGCGGGTTGCGAAAGCAGGGGGTCTGAAGTTTTTCGTATATAATTATTGAGTAGAAACTCAAAAATGTACCGGGCATTTTCTTTACCAGAAAAGTGAGCATGTTGGTAAAGGTCTTCTTTTTTCAGCATTTCCGAGGTGTATTCGTAGTATACCTCTCCGCTAAGTGGCCGGTATCTGAATCTTCCATCAACCTGATCGGAACGGGTAAACGTGCTGAATAAAACCTGCATTCCTGAGGCGGATGTATCCGCACCCTGGTCAACTTTCACAAATTCGAACCAGGAGTTTTGCTCCAGATGCCTGATCAGAAAATCCTGACTATAAAGTGTGGTATCAATCAATGCCCTTTCTGTTTTCAGATCATCATATTCAATCCATTCTGATTGGGCAATGGTGAAAATATATTTTTCTCCTGTTCTATTCAGAAACAGATCAAAAGATTCGCTGGTAAAGGTGTTGAATCCATAAGCGTTGAGTTCGGTTACAAGCGAACGCATAAAAATTTCCCCGATCAGTGAGTCGTTCACTTCCTTAAAGAAAAAACTGTTTTCCATATCTTTGGCGTCATGATCAGGGAATTCATCAGCAAAATCAGGATTGAAAGGGTAGTAGTAAAAAAAAGTGACCGTTGGGGGCACGATCATCACTGAAATATCGCTTCTTTTTTCGATAAACTGCGTAGCTGCTTTTTTACCGGGCATGCACGATGTGATTGCCAAAAGCAAGAAGAGCAAAAAGAATAGATAAAGTCTGTTTACGGGCATAGTTCAAAATAAGTAACGCTGAAAAGTTGCAGATCGTATGTGTCAGTTCAACTGACTTGCCAGTTTCAGTCCTATTTCTTTGCCATATTCAATGCATTGCTGGTATTCGTTTTCGTGTGGTGTAAATTTCACAAATACACCCTCACCGTGCAAATCGAGTTTTAGGTTCGACAGCGTTGTATTGATGATCTTGGCTGCTTCTCCGCTCCATCCATAAGAGCCAAAAGACCCGGCAATTTTACCTTTGTCTCTGATAGGACTGATGACGGCAAAAAGACGGTAAACGGGCAGTAATATATTCTGATTGATGGTGGGGCAACCGATTACAATACCGCTGCTTTGGGCAACCCTTTCGTCAAGATCGCCCAGGTTCATGGTTTCGATATCTGCAATCTCCACATCAAAGTTTCCTGCCTGTTGAATCCCTTCTGCAATTTTTTCCGCCAGTTTACCTGTGTTGGCATAGGCAGAAACATAAGGCACAAAAACTTTGTTTTTTTGGTTGGTTTGCATGGCTTCGCGGGCATATTGCTCGGAGATATCTACCCATTTTCTCCACTGTGTGAGCAGCAAAGGACCATGACCTGTAAGTATGGCATTGATCTCCAGCGGGCGGATTTTCTCGATGGCTTTGAGCATGAATTTGCTGAATGGTTTCAGAATCACATCAAAATAGTACTTAAAAGCCTCATCGAAGTTCTCAACCTGATCATCATACATTTTCGGATTGCAATAGTGGCAACCAAACGAATCGCAGGTAAAAAGGAGTTTTTCCTCTTCCAGGTAGGTGTACATGGTATCAGGCCAGTGAAGGTTAGGAGCGGAGATAAATTTCAGGGTTTTGTTGCCCAGGTCGAGGGTGTCTCCGTCTTTTACGATCAAATGCCGAAAGTCTCTTCCCAGAAAATCCTTCAGGTAATTGATTGCCAGCCGACTTGCCACTACTGTGGCATTGGGTGCCAGCTCGAGCAAATTGGCCAGGTTGCCACTATGGTCAGGTTCAGTATGGTTCATGATGATGTACTCAATGTCAGCCGGGTCAGTTACCTGTTTGATCTTTGCCAGGTAAGTATCCCAGAACTTCAGTTTGCTGGTTTCTACAATCGCTTTTTTATCGGCATTGATAAAATAACTGTTGTAGGTAGTTCCGTATTTGGTTTCCATCACTACGTCAAAGGTCACGATATCGTAGTCAAGAATACCGATCCATTTTACATCATTGGTTATATCAAGTACTTTGTTGTCAGGGGCTTTTGTCTCTTTGGCTCGTTCCATTTTTCAAATTATTTTTTTTTATGAATCAAAATCAAGTGTGATCTGCTGAGGACCATCTGTATCGTATTTGTCATGTTTTTTTACCGTTGCTTCATTTGAAGTATTTTGGTCTTCGCTTTCCTGATCGTTTTGTTTTTGGATGTTCTCAGCATCTTCAGTATAAACCTCTTCTTTTATAGGATGTTCATCAATAAGTGGTTCCATCCATTCCATGTCTGCTATTTCATGGGTGCTGATCCTTTTTCCTTTTGCTTTAAATCCCTTAATACCAATAAATTCATCAATATTGATCTCTTCTTCCGTTTTTTGTTTTTTTCCTGAGGCGCTGAATTTTACCCTGAGCACAGGATATTTTGCTGTAGAAATGGTAATGAGTTTACTATTCTCATTTTCAGTGATAAAGGATTGGAATTTTTCGTATTGCTCAGGATGGAATCTTTTTATGTAATAATGACCCGATTCTCCATCAAGATAAATGGTTGTAATAATTCTTTCAGGATTAAATTTTTCTATCAGAACAGGTTTCTCTGCAAAGTGTGTTGAAAGATCAAAGTTGGTAGTGCGGAAGGTTCCTGATGGAAAAACACTCAGGATCTTATTGTCGCCTTCAAAAGCGCCAATGTATTTTCCTCTTTTGTCGGCATTGAGTCTTAAAACATTTTCATCGAACCAGATGTTGAGTGCGCTGAGGGTGGAAACACCCTGGTCTTTCAAAACAATTTTTCTTATCTGGTGCTTGGTTAGTTGGTTTCCACCGGCATTTCTGCCCTTAATGGCCAAGTCACTGAAATCAACTTCCAGGATTGATTTTCTGAGTTTTGGTTTATGTCTCAGGTATACGGCAACCAATTCTGCTTCACCGTTGGGATTTGCGGTAAAATACAGCACTTTAGAGCCTTTTGTGCCTTTGGTCAGATCGTATTCTTTATCGCGTGTAACCCCTTTCACAAAAAATCTTTTCATATAAGACGCACCCCTGGGTCCATCCTGGTAGATCATATTATAAATGGTGCGATCGTCATTTCTTTCAAAAATACCTATATGGATGATATTCTTTCCCACAAATGACTTTTCAGAAACTTTGGTTACAACAAAGGTTCCGTCTTCTCTGAAAACGATCATATCATCTATATCGGAGCACTCGCAAACAAACTCATCCTTCTTTAGTGATGTACCAGCAAAACCTTCGCTCCTGTTTACATACAGTTTTTCGTTGGCTACTGCTACCCTGGTGGCTTCAATGTTTTCGAAACTCCTGATCTCAGTTTTTCTTTCCCGTCCTTTCCCATATTTTTCTTTGATTCTCAGGAAATAGTTGATGGCAAAATCTATTAAATGCTCCAGGTTGTGATTTACTTTGGCGAGTTTATCATCCAATCCTTTCAGCACTTCATCTGCTTTAAAGGAATCAAACTTAGATATTCTTTTAATTTTGATTTCGGTTAGTTTTATAATATCGTCGCGGGTTATGGTACGATAAAACTGTTCTTTGAAAGGTTCCAGACCCTTATCGATGGTTTCCAGAACAGCTTCCCAGGTTTCACATTCTTCAATATCCCGGTAAATCCTGTTTTCAATAAATATTTTTTCGAGGCTCGAGAAAAGTATTTGTTCCAGCAGTTCATCTCTTTCTATTTCCAGTTCCCTTTTAAGCAATGCAAGGGTTTTTTCTGTACTGATCTTCAGTATTTCACTCACTCCCAAAAAGCGGGGTTTGTTTCCTTCAATCACACAACAGTTGGGCGATATGCTTATCTCGCAATCGGTAAAGGCATAGAGGGCGTCAATGGCCTGATCGGGAGATATGTTGGGTGCCAGATGCACAACGATTTCAACATGCTGAGCGGTATTGTCTTCAATTTTTTTGATTTTTATTTTGCCTTTGTCGTTGGCATTTACAATACTGTCAATCAGACTAACCGTTGTGGTAGCATATGGAATCTCAGTGATGACAAGGGTTTTTTTATCCTGGATGCTTATTTTAGACCTGATTCTTACCTTTCCACCTCTGAGCCCGTCATTGTATCTGGAAAAGTCTGCCTGTCCTGCTGTGAGAAAGTCAGGAAAAATCTCAACCTTATTTCCTTTCAAAATATCAATGGAAGCATCAATGAGTTCAATAAAATTATGAGGAAGAATCTTGGATGCTAATCCTACTGCAATACCTTCAACACCCTGCGCCAAAAGGAGCGGAAATTTCACCGGTAGTGTAACGGGTTCTTTGTTTCTTCCATCATAGGAGTTTTTCCAGAAAGTGGTTTTGGGATTGAAAACAACATCGAGAGCAAATTTAGATAAGCGCGCTTCTATATATCTGGGGGCAGCGGAGCTGTCGCCTGTTAAAATGTTACCCCAGTTTCCCTGGGTGTCAATCAAAAGTTCTTTTTGCCCGAGTTGTACCAGGGCGTCTCCAATGGCTGCGTCACCATGGGGGTGATATTTCATGGTATGGCCAATAATATTGGCTACCTTGTTGTACCTGCCGTCATCCAGATCCTTCATGGAATGAAGTATACGGCGCTGAACAGGTTTTAGTCCATCAATGATTTCGGGTACTGCACGCTCCAAAATTACATAAGATGCATAATCCAAAAACCAATCCTGGTACATACCAGATATTTTGGTAACAGTTTCTGTGGGAGGGAGCCCATCTCCCGCTTCAGGCAATTCAGGGATATGATCATGATCTTTGTCAGAATCATTCTCCGGGGGTATGTGATTATCTTTTTCGCTCATCAATTATTTTCAGGATTGTCTGTTTTGGGTTTTGGTTTTGGGAAAAACTTTGCAAAGGTAATAAATTATTGCTGTATTCCTTAAGGCATGCCATTGCGATTATCTCTCTACACTCTGAAAATATTGTTTATTGGGGGATGGGGATGGTGCAATTGGGTATTTGGACAAGAAGTGAGTTTATGTAGTAAAAATCTTTGCGTAATTGAAAACCCTCAAAGTGGTTGACCGAGACTATATATATATATCCGTCGGTTCCACAAATCCAGGGCATATTCAGAGTTGCTTGAAGTAAGCGAGTATCAAATCTGGAAGAGGATAAAAACAATTACCACTATAGAAAAAATAAACTTAAACCCCACGCCAGCCAAAAGACCGATAAAACTGCCCAACGCCGATCTTATGGCATTTTGGCGGGTAGTTCCGTTAACGATCTCTGCTACAAGTGCACCCAAAAAAGGACCTATAATGATGCCCAAAGGCGGGAAAAATAAACCTGCGAGCATTCCAAGCGTAGCGCCTGACACTCCAAATTTGGTCCCTTTTACGTATTTGGTTCCCCATATGGGTAAAAAATAATCAAGAACGGTGATGATGAGGGCACTTATCCCTATTATTATCAATGCTTTATTGCTAAAATGAAAGTGGTTGGTAAAGTGAAAGATCAACATACCGGCAAAACTTATAGCCGGGCCGGGAAGAGCGGGTAAAAAAGCACCCCAAATGCCCAGAATGAGCAATATTGAACCCAAAATGATCAACAAAAATTCCATATTGAATACTGATTATCGGGTTGGCATTACAATGGCAAGTATGACATACAATAGCAGACCGGTTCCAAAAAATATGATAGAAACCAGAAATGCTATTCTGATCATGGTAGGATCAATTTCAAAATATTCTCCCAGACCGCCACATACACCAAATATTTTGCGGTCATCACTTTTTCTTAGTCTTTTCATCTCGTGTGTGTTTTAAGCTTAATCATGGTTGTTTAAAATTACTAATAATTCTGTTTTTTGAAAGGATTTGGTGATGAATTTTTTCTTTAAAAAAA
>CAZPVB010000006.1:0-54639 GCA_964589855.1 uncultured Bacteroidales bacterium | reverse complement strand
TTGTCTGGTTTAAGCAAAGGTATGGTGAAAGAGAATGTACTGCCTGCATTTTCCTGACTTTCTATGTGTAAGTTTCCACTATGTTTTTCAATAAAATCGAAGCACAAGGATAGTCCTATACCTGATCCGGGCTCATTGCCGGTGCCTTTCTTTGCATCCGAAAAAAGACCTTTCCGAAGATACTGCAATTTTTGAGGTTGAAAACCAATGCCATGGTCTTTTACTGAAAAAACACAGTCATGCTCCTTTTTGTGCAATTCAATATTAATAGTGCCTCCTTTCTGGCTAAATTTAATGGCATTAGATATCAGATTCCTGAAAACAGCTGATATCATTTGTGCATCTCCCACTATAACGCATTGTTCATCGATGGAATTTTCGATTTGCATATTTTTAAAACGCACCCAGTGCTCATAATCCTGCAATATTTTGGTCAAAATTTCACCGGGTTTGATCTCTTTAGGATTGAATACCAGCCTGCCATCCTGCGATTTTGCCCAATAAAGCAAGTTCTCCAAAAGGTCTGATATAGACTGTGCTGATCTCGACATGGTCATAATGCTTTCGTTTATTTCTGAATCTTCAAAGCTGTATTCCTCTTTGAATAACTCAATCAAGGCTTTGAGGTTCCATACCGGGTTTCGCAGATCGTGACCAATAATCATCAGCATTTTGTTTTTTGCCAGATTGATTTGCTTCAACTCTTCTTTTTGCGAATGGAGTAATTTATTTTTTGTTTCGATTTTTCTTAATAAAATATACAAGATTACTCCTGCCAGAAAAAACAACACCAAAAATCCAATGAGGATTCTGTTGATTTGCTTTTGTTTGCTAAAATTCAGGGCTTTTAATTCTTTTTCTTTTTCCATTAAAGCCAGTTCTGCCTGTTTTTTCTGCTGTTCCATTTCAAATTCAAGTACCAGCACTTTTTCATTGAGTTGCTGGTTGAAAATAGAATCCTGATAAAGTTGAATTTGTTGCTGGTAATGATTGGCTTGCCTGTAGTTCTCATCATTCAGGGCATCCTTTTCCAGAATCTTCAGCGCATCAAGAACAATAGGTTTGGCATGGGTTTGTTTACCTATTTCAAGCGATCTGTTGGCCATTTCTACTGCTTGTTCATAATTCTGCTCCCTGCAATAAATCTGTGCAATTTTAATGTAAATGTTTCCCAGCAAATCTTTATCCTTGCTGTTGTTTGCTGGTTCGATCGCTTTTTGGTAATTGACCAGTGCTTCGCTCTCGCGGTTTGTTTGCAGGTACAAATCCCCCAAATATTTATAATTTACTGCCTGTCCGGCTACATTGTTTTGTTCCTCTCGGATCTCCAGCGATTTATTGATGCTTTCAATGGCATTTTCGTAGTCATGAAGGTTCATCTCCGCCCTGCCCTGATACAAATAGATATATCCAAGCATATTCTTATTGTCAATTTCCAGGGCAATTGTAAGTGCCTCCTCCAGGTTTTCCAGTGCCTGGTTGTAGTATTGTAAATAAAGATACAAATTGGCAATGTTGATATAGGCATATCCTTCCTGCTCAGGAATATGATGCTCTTTTGACAGATGCAATCCTTCAAAAAAATACTCAATTGCCCGGTTGTAGTTTCCCATGATGCGGGATGCAACTCCTGCAAAGCTATGCGCTTTTGCCAGATTGTAATAATCTTCCATCTCCAGGGAATGCTCAATGGCTGCTAAGGATAAATGCAAGGAGTAATCCGGATCTGCGTTTCGTAAATTCCAGCTTTGTTCAAGCAAACTATCAACAGAGGGTACAGTTTTGCTGTTTTCATACCGTTGATTGGCGTTGCCAGTGAAAGAAATGCTGCTGCATAATAAAATGATAATTACAACACTGTGCTTTTTTATGATTTGCCTCATAGGTTTTCCTAATCTTTTATAAAACTACAAATAATTTTACTGAAAACTTTTTTTATTTCAGCATGAGCGTAAAAATTATTTCTACTATCTTGTTTTAATTGATGGAAAGTTTGGTTTCTGTTTTTTTATCAGAGAACAAAAGAAATACGCCTTGACATCACCATCATGGGTAAGGACGAAAACAACGAAAGTATTATTGTGAAGATTTTCTAATCTACCACAATAAATGGCAGTTTTCTTGCAAGCAGTATTTCAGTAGTTTTGCAGATAAATTCTTTTTTTTTACATATTATTTGGGATTGTTATGCTGAAGGATATTACGGAACTGGCAGACAGGTTGCTTTCCGAACTTGCATTTGTTGCCAGCAGAAGCAGTGGCGCAGGAGGGCAGCATGTAAATAAGGTGAATACAAGGGTAGAACTAAGGTTTTGTATTTCTGAATCTGAGGTGCTTTCTGCTGAAGAAAAAGAGATTCTCCTCGAAAAACTCTCGAATCGTTTGACAAAAGAAAAATGCCTGATTATCACTTCAGAAAAAACCCGGTCGCAAAATAAAAACAGGAAAGATTGCATAGATAAATTCAGAACCCTGATCATTCAATCTCTTACTCCACCGAAAAAGAGGATATCTACAAAACCCAGCTTTCGTTCAAGAATGAAAAGAAAAGAAAATAAGATGAGGCATTCACAGAAAAAAGCAGACCGTAAAAGACCGGATTTTTGATTGATTTGTTTAACGGATAGCCAAAGGTTATTGTTTCAGTTTTCTCTCACGGATCATAATCTGTTTTTTTATTTTTGTTTGGAAATGTGCAGGATGCAGATTCAAAGAATTTTTTATTGGTTTATAAGAATAGCAACCGATACACTGTTGAAGATCTCTTTTAAAACCAGTTCTCCATTGTTGGTGAATTTTTTGCCAGTGGGAAGGTTTTTCCATTTTTTGGGTGCGTTTTCCGGAAAAACGATACAGGTATCTCCCCAGGGAAATTGGTTGAAAAAATCCTTTTCCTTTTCAGGATTTATGTTTTCTGTTATTACAGGCACGATAGTTATAGCCCAGTCATCATCCAAATTTCTGGCATAGGCTATCACCTGATCTTTCATTATACCTTTGGTTTCAACGGGGATATAATTTCCTTTGGCATATAGAGACGCTCTTTCCTTTCTTTCATTCAGCAAAAGATGCGTCAGCAGGAGTTTGATTCTGCCATCAAACGGGTTGTTATGAAGCTTGGAGATGGTTTTTTCAGGGTTTTTGTTAAATGCCTGCGTTGTCTCTTTTAACATTTTTGACCTCTTTGGGTAATCAACGGGTTGCCTGTTGTCTGGATCAACAAGGGAAAGATCCCAGAATTCAGTACCCTGATAAATATCAGGTGTTCCGGGGCTGGTAAATTTGAGTGTTAGTTGCGATAACGAGTTGACAATGCCTCTCCAGATAACTTTTTGATGAAAAGACTGGAAAGATTTCAGGAACGTATGCTGCGGGTTCAGTATCTGTCTTATGAATTCACAAACCGTATTCTCATAGGTTTCGTCAGGGTCTCTCCAACTTACTTTTCTTTTCGCTTCTCTGAGTGCTTTTACCATATATTCGTCAATCCTGTTCAGGTAATTTTTATTATATTTTCCGCTAAAGGGAAACGTTCCCAGTAATGTTTGATAAATAAAATACTCAACACTCAGTGAGGGTTCAAGGAATCCGGTTTCCAGTTTTATCTTCATTTTATGGTTCATGGTCATCCACCTGCGCACATTTTCTTCCCACTGGTCAGATAGAACACTAATTACATTCAGTCGGGCTCTTACGTCTTCACCTCTTTTGGTGTCGTGGGTAGAGGTGGTGCTCATGGTCAGAGGCCAGTTTTTATTTCTTCTGATCATGATCCGGTGATAATCTTCGATGCTGATCCCTTTGGCATTGATGGCATCGCCTACTTCATTGTGTGCAATAAAACAGTTGTACTGATACATGGAAGTATCTTCAACACCTTTGGCCATTAACGGACCGGTAAATTGCATCAGGCGTGCAAAAAACTTTTCGAGTTTGGCGCTGTATGCATCCGATTTATCATCCAGAGAAAGCAATACCCGTTCTAATTTCTCCAGAGAGGGTAAGATGTCGGGTCTGCGTTTTTTTGCTTTTTCAAAGATTTGCTCTACAATCTCTCTGTTGCTTCCTCCCAATGGGAAGTTTCTGGGATAAAGCCTGTAAACCGGGCATGCAAGCATAAATTCACCAATAGACTGGTTTATATTTCCGGGTGTTATGCTTTTTTCTTTTTCATAATCAATAAAGCCCATTTCATGAAACAGGTTTGATATATTATCCCATTCGCCATGCATGCGTGTTTCCAGAATCATTTTTTTGTTCTCATAAATTAACTGGTTGGGGTTTTTCCTGATGTTGGTTACCTGTTTATACAAACCGCGCAGCTTTTGGTAGTTTTTTACATGGGTAAATAGATTGTTTACAGTAGAAAGGAAATCGTATCCGGTGTCTCCCTGCAACGACCAGAAGGGGGGGAGCTCCTCATCGCTTTCAAGGATCTTTTCTGCTACTATATATGTCGAATCTCCCACCATATCCCTTAACTTTATAAGGTATTCGTTGGGATTATTCAATCCATCAATATGATCGATCCTCAAACCTGAAAAATGTCCTTTTTTGATCATTTTTTTGATATACTGATGATATTTGTTAAACACTTTTTCATCTTCTATCCTTAAACAAATTAGTCCATTAACGGTGAAAAACCGCCGGTAATTGATCCTTTTTTCTGTTTCCTGCCAATGGCAAAGTTCGTAATGTTGCATTTTTAGCAGCGATGCCATCTTTTGAGCAGATTGGTTGTAAGGTTCAGTAATCTTATCAATAAATCCTGAATAGGCTTCGCTGGAAGAAAACAGATGCTGCATTATCTTTTTTGCATTTTCCCACTCTGTTTTCAGGAATTTTTTGCCGGGTGTCTGAGTATCGAGATTTTCACTTTTCCATATTTGCTGAAATGATACTGGTGCATCTGTCAAAAAGGGTTGAACAATAAAGCGGAAAGTTTCAAAATTTACAGGATACTTGTTTTCGTAATAGTAAATGGCAAAATTTCCTTTATGCCAGCCCAGTTTTAGTTCCTTATTTTTAATTGCTTCTTCGTTACTCACTCCAAGAAAAGGAATCATTAAAGGTTTTCCCTGCCGAAATACATCGGGTTGTATATCAAATACCGGATAATAATCAGATTTTAACCCTTTTTCTAATACATCCATCAACCAATGATTTTCGCTATGAAAAGCCATATGGTTGGGCACAATATCCTGCAACCAACCCATCCCTTTTTTCTGAATCGTTTTTGCCAGTGACAAAAATTCTTTTTCGGTGGTAATTTCAGGATTAAAAACAGTGGGATCAATCACATCATACCCATGATCGCTTCCCGGTGTAGCGGCAAATATTGGTGATGCATAAATGGTTTTTATACCTAAATCTGATAAATAATTAATGTGCTGTTTCAGGTCACGAATCTGAAATGACTTATTGAACTGCAAACGATAAGTTGAAACAGGATTATACATATTGCCAGATGATTTTTACCATTAAAAAATGAAAAATATAAGTGGGGTTGTTCAGATGATTAAAGTGTTGCTTGTGAGAGCGGCAGACCTTGGTGCCATATTTATTCGTGTTATATTTTGGGAAGTTATCAGTGGTTTGCCCTCATCTTCGACAGGTCCGCCCCATTTTTTGTGAGCCGAATATAATATTGTTTTAGTCTTAAAACTGGCAGCTTCTTCTATGGTGTCGGAAACGGGGTTTTCAGAGAAGTTTAGGATTACGGAAAAACTTTCTTTTCCGGCATGGTAAAATAAAATGATAATATTTCCTGATTCACTTTCTCTCACCAAAAGGTTTTTTCGATCGCAGTCATTTATCAAAGGATTTTCTTTTCTTATGGCGATACATTCTTGATAATACTCAAACATGTATTGTTTTTTGCTATTTTGCTGGAAATTCCAGTTAAGTTTCGACTTTAAAAAAGTTTCTTCAGCGAAGGGATCGGGTGGTTGTGCATCTTCAATGAAAGCGCGAAATTCTTTTTTACGTCCTTTTCTAACTTTTTCAACCAGATTTTTATCCGTATGACTGATGAAATAAAGAAAGGGATTGTCTTCAGCAAACTCTTCTCCCATAAAAAGCATAGGAACAAAAGGTGAAAAAAGTGTTGCCGCAGCTGTTAATTTTAAGGTTTCAAAATCAGTGAGTTGGCTAAGTCTTTCTCCGTTCATCCGGTTACCAACCTGGTCGTGGTTCTGATTGAAAATCACAAACTTGCTTCCGGGGATTTCGGAAGTAGATGTACCGAATATTTTTTTTCTGTGTTGGGAAAAAATCCCATCATACACATAGGCATGTCTGAAAGATTTTGCCAGATGCCTGATCTCGCCAAAATCGGAATAATAACCTCTGTTTTCTTCTGTAATGAGCGCATGTAAAGCATGGTGCCATTCGTCGCACCATTGTGCATGCATTCCATAGCCACATTCTTGCATTGGCTTGATGTACCGGGTGTCGTTCAGGTCGCATTCGGCAATCAGAAAATGCTTGAAACCGGTTTGGCGGTTGAGTTTTTCTACATTTTCGCTGAGCTCTTTCAAAAAATGTTTCGGGCCAAAATCTTTGATAGCATGCACGGCATCCAGCCTTAATCCGTCGATGTGAAAATCGCGCAACCACATCATGGCATTTTCAAGAAAATAATCTCTTACTCCATCACACCAGGCATCATCAAAATTAACGGCATCACCCCAGGGTGTTTTGTATTTTTTTGTAAAGTAAGGACCAAAGGCATTCAGGTAATTTCCTTCGGGTCCTAAATGGTTATAAACCACATCCAATATCACAGCAAACCCTTCCTGGTGGCAGGCTTTTACCAGTTCTGCCAGTTTTTTTGCTCCACCGTAAGCATGATGAACAGCAAAAGGATAAACACCATCGTAACCCCAGTTTCGGTTTCCGGGGAAAGTTGCCACCGGCATTATTTCGATGGCATTAACACCCAGGGTTTTTAAATGGTGCAGTTTTCTGATAATTGCATCAAAGATGCCTTCCGGAGTAAATGTACCTGTGTGCAATTCATAAATGATCAGCTTTTCCTGTGGTATACCTCTCCAGTTTTTATCTCTGATGGTGCTGATATGGTTTAAATCCAGCGCCTCAGAATAACCGTGCACTCCTGCAGGTTGCGATAACGATGCAGGATCGGGGTAACTATCCTTACCGTTGATCCTGATCTTGTATCTGTCGCCGGGAACCAGATTCGGACAGGCGGCATACCAAAAACCAAAATTTTCCTTTTTAAGGCAAACAGCTTTCTTGTTTTGTATTTCTAATTGCAATTGTTTGGCATGTGGTGCCCATACTTTGGCCGTGGGTTCTATATCGTGGTGGAAATTGATGCCTATATCTCGTTTGTTGGTTATCTGGTGATTCATATCTTTAAGGTTTCAATTTCAGGTTTGTAAAATAAATGATAAATCTCGTTATTCATGTTTTTTTTCTTATGACTTTCACGAGCCCAAAATGATCATAATCGTTTTAGGTAATGCTATCTTTATCCTGATCCTGTTGATGCGGTGTTGATTATCTTTGTGTTATCAGGAATGATGTCCTGCTGGATTCATCAACAAAATAACAGAACGCTCCTGGGCGGTTACTTCTTCCTCTGCTTTATATTTCTGATGATTTTCAGCATAAAAATAACCTGCATCAGTGTCCATGATTAAAATCCATTCATCGGCCCATTCTTCAGGCGGGAGTTTAAATTTTTGCTTTTGGTGATGGGCATTGAAGATGATATAAAAATTATCGTCTTTGATTTTTTTACCTTCCTGGGTAAGTCCCAGTATACCCTCACCTGATAAATAAACACCAATAGATTTTAATTTTTTATTTTCCCAATCTTCAATGGTCATAATGTCTCCGTGAGGCATAAACCACTCTATGTCTTTTACTTTGCTACCGTTTATGGTTTCATATTTAAACCATTGCAAACGCGAGAAGACATTATGATTCATTCTCAGGTGTATAAGTGATGAGGTAAAATTTATCAATTGCTCATCTTTATTTTCCCAATCGATCCATGAAATCTCATTATCCTGGCAATAAGCATTATTATTTCCGTTTTGTGTGCGTCCGGATTCATCACCCGCTACAAGCATGGGTATGCCCTGAGAAAGAAAGAGTGTACTTAAAAAGTTACGAACCTGTTTTTTGCGGAGTTTATTTATCTGATCATCTTCAGTGTCTCCTTCATGTCCGCAATTCCAGGAGCGGTTATGACTTTCTCCATCGTTGTTGTTTTCTCCGTTGGCTTCATTATGTTTTTCATTGTAAGATACCAGGTCGCGTAAGGTAAAACCATCGTGAGCAGTAATAAAATTGATAGATGCCACAGGTCTGCGCCAGTCATCGTAATAAAGATCGGAGCTACCGGAAAACCGCCATGCAAACTCTCCCATACTTTCGCCCTGCCCCCGCCAGAAATCGCGCATCTGGTCACGGTATCTGCCATTCCATTCGAGCCATCCCTGCGGAAAATTTCCTACCTGGTAGCCGTTTTCTCCGATATCCCAGGGTTCGGCAATAAGTTTTACATTGGAAAGCACCGGATCCTGATGCAGCACATCGAAAAAGGAACCCCACTTGTCAACATCACTAAACTCGCGTGCCAATGCCGATGCAAGGTCAAATCTGAAACCATCTGCATGCATCTCGGTAACCCAATATCTTAAACTGTCCATGATCATACGCAATACGGTTGGATGGATAGTGTTCAGCGTGTTGCCTGTGCCGGTATAATCCATATAGTATCTTTTGTTGTCAGCAACAAGTCTGTAATAAGAAGCATTATCAATACCCCTGAAACTCAGCGTAGGCCCCATCTGATTTCCTTCTCCGGTATGATTGTATACAACATCCAGTATCACTTCAATACCTGCCTCATGAAGCGATTTTACCATATTCTTAAATTCATAAATCTGTTCTACACCCGCATGAGATGTGGAGGAATATTCAGGATGGGGAGCAAAGAAATTTATGGTGTTATAACCCCAGTAGTTCGATAACCCTTCCTCAACCAAATGACGGTCATGAATGAAATGATGCACGGGCATGATCTCCACAGCATTCACGCCCAGTTTTTTTAAATAACTGATCACTTCGGGGTGTCTGATGGCGGCATAAGTACCTTTTATTTCTTCTGGAATACCGGGGAAATTTTTTGTAAATCCTTTAATGTGAAGTTCGTAAATAACAGTTTTGTTAAGGGGTATTTTTAGTTGTGTATCGCCATGCCAGTAAAAGTGGTCGTCAATAACAACTGCCTTGGGGACATATTCAGCACTGTCACTTTCGCTCATCGACAGGTCTTTCTTTGTGGATCCGATGGTGTATCCAAAAAGGTTATCATTCCATTTTTCAATTCCGCTAAGCGCTTTGGCATAAGGGTCAATGCATAATTTGTTGGGGTTGAAACGATGCCCGTTTTCTGGTTCATAGGGGCCGTAAACCCTGTATCCGTATAACTGTCCGGGTTTCATGCCCGGTATGTAAACGTGCCATTGGTTGTGGGTGCGGTTTTTTACCGCTATGCGCTCACTTTCCATCCCATCTTCAGTGAAAAGGCACAATTCTACTGCTGTGGCATTTTCTGAAAACAGGGCAAAGTTAACTCCTCTTCCATCAAAAGTAGCCCCTAACGGATAAGGCTGGCCGGGGAAAGGTTCCTTGGTATTCATTCTTGTGTTGGTTTTTGGGTTTTCCTTGTTTTATTCTTTGTGTGGATCAATAAACTCTTTTTTACTTAAAAGAATATAGTTTTATTTGTGGACTATGCGGTTTTTCATTGATTTGATATTGTTTGACTATAAAAACGCAAATTCTTCTCATCAGATACTTTCTCAATATTTTCTTTCAACTCGTGTACAGAAAACTAAATGCCTGAACCATGATGACAATAATAATCAGGGAATAAAAAGTATTCATATATATATGTGTGTGATTAAAAAGAGCCAACCAGTCATACTAGCAATCATTTTCTGATAACCTTGGATATATCTTTCAACAAAAGTCTGTTCTGATGTAAATTACAGGTATTAACCGTAAATCCTGATCCGTAAAGTTTTGTTATCTGTTATGTAAAATTACTACAAATAAAAAATAACCTGATGGAATTTTGTCAATTTTGGATATGAAAAAAGAAAAATTAAAACACCAAAGCGGACTTTAACCCTTTAAAGTCCGCTTATGTTTTCTACTCATATTTTGATTTTTTAAAGAGATTAAACATCCTGAACAGAAATTGTGATGGTCAATTCTTTTGGATAAAAAACATCAATAAATTTTGTTTTTCAAACTAAAACATTTCTGATTATTTTGGTGCATTTTTAAGCGTTTCCAGCAAATAATCCCAAAAAAGCGAGACAGATTTAATGTTTACTTTTTCATCGGGCGAATGAGGATTTCTGATGGTGGGTCCGAAAGAGATCATGTCAAGTTGAGGGAAAGTACTGCCAATGATGCCACATTCCAATCCGGCATGTATCACCTTTACTGCTGGTTCTTTGCCGTATTTGTCCAAATACACTTTTTTCATGGTTTTCAGAATGGGAGAATCCACATTGGGTTTCCATCCCGGATAAGATCCTGTGTGTTCTGTTTCTGCTCCAGCCAATGAAAAAACAGCATACAACATATTGCTGAGGTCTTCTTTGGCACTGTCTACGGAGCTTCTTTGTAAACTGCAAACCTCAATTTTACCCTCATTTGATTTTACAATGGCCAGGTTTGTGCTGGTTTCCACAACACCAGGCATATCGTCTGTCATTCTGATTACTCCATTAGGGCAAGCATAGAGGGAACTGATCAGGCGTTTAGTAACATCTTCTTCTATAAACATTTCTGGTGTTTCAACAGGATTTATTTCTATTTGAAGATCAGGTTCGGTATTTTTCAATTCATTTTTGATGTTGTTTGTAAGATCATTGGTGATCTTCTGCAGCATTTCCTCAAATTCTGTGGCTACAATTACCGTTGCTTTGGCTTCACGCGGAATAGCGTTTCGAAGTCCTCCACCTTCAATGTCGCAAAGTTGAATTTTAATGTATTTGCTCGCTTTCCAAAGTATACGATTTAGAATCTTGATGGCGTTTCCCCTGCCCAAATGAATGTCTAATCCTGAGTGCCCTCCTTTTAATCCCTTAACAACAATCTCAAACCCTTTGCTTCCAATGGGCGATCTTTTCTTATCGTATTCAAAATAGGCATTTGTATCTACGCCACCAGCGCAACCAATGTAGAGTTCGCCTTCATCTTCAGAGTCCATGTTTAGTAAAATATCTCCTTTTACAAATCCTTCCCTGAGGGCAAAAGCACCTGTCATACCCGTTTCTTCATCAATGGTAAACAGGCATTCAACAGGTCCGTGTTCAAGATTATCGGATTCCAGAACCGCCAGCGCAGCGGCAGCACCAATGCCATTGTCGGCTCCCAGGGTAGTGCCTTTTGCTTTTACCCACAACTGGTCAATATAGGGTTGAATAGGGTCATTTTCAAAGTCGTGTTCAGTGTCATTGTTTTTCTGTGGAACCATGTCGAGATGACTTTGAAGCACAATAGTTTTTCTGTCCTCATAACCTTTTGTGGCAGGTTTTCTGATTATTACATTCCCTACGGGGTCAACGTGTGTTTCCAAACCAAGGTTCTCCCCAAAGTTTTTTACAAACTCAGTTATTTTTTCTTCCTTCTTGGATGGATGTGGTATATTGCAAATCTGTTCAAATATATTCCATAAAGGCTGTGGAGATAGTTCCGATAAGTGTCTGTTCATAGGATTGTATTTTTTGTTTTGAATATTGCTTGTACCGGCTAAGATAAGGAAATGATTTTAATCTGTTCTGAGAATCACTTTTTGCATTGCTCTGAAAATGGTTTTGTTTTTATGCTTTTTGTTCTCCATTTTCTATTGATCCCTCTCCAAAAAAAAACGGTCTAAAACTCAAATGGTTTTAAACCGTTTTTTTAAGGGAATCATTGTTATGGTATACACGGTATTATCCTTACAAGTCTTACTTTTCGTGCCGGGTTGCACATGTTTTGATACCAAAAGGATAGTACAACGGACAGAAGCTAACCAAACTGGTAAGAACAAACACACCTGCCAAAATGAGAAGTACAATTCCCAGTGTTCCTGAAATTACGTTGGTAAAATAAAGCACTGCAATGATGGCAGCGATCAAAAATCGGATGATCTTGTCTGCCGAACCCATATTTTTTTTCATAATAATAAATTTTTAGTGATAAATGAATAAATTGTAAAATCTAACATGTGTTAGTTGAAAAAGACCAGATACATGAAAAGATATCCTTTAAAAGTGCTTTCTGTGCTTTAATGTCTGTTCAAAACTAACGTATTTTGTATGAAAAAATAGTGACCAAAGTCACCAAATTTCAAATTAATTCAATATACCCTGATCTTTGTCTTACTTTGCCTTCTGTTTCCAGTTTTTTAAGGGTTCTGCTTACAACCTCGCGTGCAGTAACCAGTTCTGATGCAATTTGTCTGTGCGATATTTTCATCAGGTTCTGTTTTGTGAGGTCTGTCTTTTTTTGCAGATACTCAAAAATTCTTACATCCAACTTGTCGAAAAGAATATGATTGATTGTATTCAACAATTCGCTGTATCTCAATTTATATTGATGATAAAAAAGATTATTGATGTCGGGGTACTGACTGATCCATGTGCTTATCTTTTTGGAAGGCATCAGAAGTGCGGTTGTTTTTTTTTCGGTAATGGCATATACTTTACTGGGTTGGTTTGCTATGCCTGCTGAAAAAGACATGATACAACTATCGTTGGGTTTTATGTAATAAAGAAGTAGTTCTTTGTCTTCATAAGAGGTGAATACTTTGATCAGCCCGGTTAAAACAAAAGGAATAACTTTTATATATTCTCCTTCTTTTACCATGGTTGTGCCCTCCGCAAATTCCTGTATGGTTGAATTTTCCATAATCTCAGAAACCAGTTCATGGTTTAGGAATGATAGCGAACGACGAATATTATCTGTCATGAAAATAGAATTAGGTTGGATTCGGAAAATAATAAACTGAGATTTGTTATGAATGTAAATGAATGATTTTTTTGGTGAGAAAAAAGTCTTCTTCGAAAAAATCGGATAAATGAATTATTTTATGTTTTTGCTTAACTTTAGCAATTTCATGCCTGATATCGCCGCCTTTAAGATAAATAACTCCGTTGGGAAAGATATGTTTATGTTCATTTTTGATTTTTCCTTTTGTCCATTGCATGAAAACCGGAAGGGTTGTAACGGCGCGAGAAACGATAAAATCAAATTTTTGTTCCAGGTTTTCTGCCCGGGTTCTTATGCATTGCACATTATCCAGATTCAGACGATTGGCTACATCCTGTACAACTTTTATCTTTTTTTCGATAGAGTCGACCAAAACAAATTCAACCTCAGGAAAAAAAATAGCAAGCGGTATACCCGGAAATCCACCACCTGTTCCTATATCTGCCACGGAGGTGCGGGGTTGAAACTGGAAAGCTTTTGCGATGCTTAACGAATGCAATACATGATGCAGATAAAAATTATGCATGTCTTTACGGCTGATCACATTGATCCTATGATTCCATTCGGCATATAAAGGTTCCAGGCTTTTGAAAAGATCCACTCTCAGGATATCTATATTGGGAAAATATTTTAAAACTTCATACATATTTTTTGATGTTTGATTTTGTGTATGTTTGCCAAACATAAAATCCTAAAAATAGTCAGATAAATGCAATATTTGTATTGCGATTTTTGTTTTGTAATTGATCCTATGATTATCTGACAATAATTGATTTGAATATTACTTCGTTTTACGAACTGATTTATTGTGGTCTCTTTTTTTTAAGTTAAAATCCTTTTTTTCTGATCAGGTTTAAAAAAATCTGAGAGAACCATTATTCTATGGGTTTTTAATACTTTACCATGCAAAAATATTGATTTTTTTCTTATGTATGTTCTAAGAAGTTAACGAATGAAAAAACTTTGAATAGGAATCATTTCCGAATAATAATATATTTTTGCATTAGCAGTTTTATCATTGTCAATTGGTATTCATACTTACGTTTTTCACTCTATGCAATTCAACAAATCATACCAAATTATTTCTTGTCTGGTTTTGAAGTGTTTACTAATTATCATAGTTTCAGTATTTTATCTGAATAAACCCGTTTATTCGCAATCCTCCATATCTCTTGAGGAATATATCAATACTTACCAGTCGGTTGCAATGGAGCATATGCGCACTTACAGGATACCGGCCAGCATTAAAATGGCCCAGGCGATTTTGGAATCGGGTTTTGGTAACAGCGATCTTGCCTCTGTTGCCAATAATCATTTTGGGATTAAATGTCATGAATGGCAGGGAAGGGTTTTTCATAAAGATGACGATGCACCTGATGAATGTTTTCGTGCTTATGATGATCCTTTGCAGTCTTTTAAAGACCATTCCTTATTTCTGACCGGAAGAAGCCGGTATGAACCTCTTTTTCAACTTGAAATAACCGATTATCGTGCCTGGGCCAGAGGACTTCGAAAAGCGGGGTATGCTACTAATCCGCGTTATCCACAATTGTTGATTGATCTGATTGAACGAAATCAACTCTATTTGCTCGATCAGAAAGTAGTTGGCACTATGCCTGTGGCAGATGCAGAATCTGATAACAGCAGGCAAGGTACTCGCAATCAGCAGGAAAACAATGAGATGGATGCTGATGAGTTGATCGGGACAACCCAGGTAAGGAGAGTTTTTGAAAATAACAGAATTCGGTATATTTATGCACGAGAAGATGACACCCCGGCTCAAATAGCTGAAGATTTGGGGATTTGGAAAATTGAAATTATAAAATATAACGAGTTAGAAAAAGGGCAGGAAATCATCCCTGGTCAAATTGTTTATCTTCAACCCAAAAGACGAAAAAATAAGCAGAAATTTCATGTTGCAAAGGAGGGCGAAACCGTTTACAGCATTTCGCAACACTATGGCATTAAACAAAAATTTATTTACAAAAGAAATGCCCTGGAAAAGGATGAACAACCTGAACCCGGGCAAAAAATATATTTACGTTGAAGATATTGTTTTAAGTCTTATCAGGGAGTACCGCAATGAATTTTCACATGTGTTTCTGCTTCCTGGTACCCCAATTCAAGTGCTTTTTTCAGATCTTTGCATCCCGACCTGGGCTGACGGTTTTTGATTTTAGCATGACCACGGTTAAAGTATGCCTCTGCATAATCGGGGTTGAGCAGGATTGCCCGGTTATAGTCTGCTATTTCACTACTGGCTTTGTATCTTAACCTATACTTGGTGTAGGCTCTCCAAAAAAATACCTGTGCATCGTTGGGGTATATCTTGATGGCCCGGTCAAAATCACTTTTTGCCCCCTTGAAATTGCCGTCCAGAAATTTTGCATACCCACGTCCGTAGTAAGCCTGGTATAACGTCTCATACTCGGGTTGAAGGCGGATAATGCTGGAGAAATCATCAATAGCACCTTTATAATCTTTCAGGTCTATTTTGGCTTTGGCCATGCGTGCAAAATCTTTGGAGGTTTGAGACTGCAGCGTAAAAGATGCTAACGTAAAAAGTAAAATCAACATGATAGAGAGTACTTGTCGTCTCATATATTTTGGTTTTTTTAGAATTCAGTTTTACAGTTATTTCTCCGGTTGAAAAATTGTGTGTATTGTGTAATTCAGATTATTGTTTCTGGTATCATTGTGCAAAACGAAAAACCATGCCATGTTTTGCAAATATACTATATTTAACCTGATTATATGCACGTGTTTACCCTGTATTGTTTACCTGATTTTTTGCAGGTGTTTTCTACGGATTACTTCTCAGGGTTTCTAAAATCATTTATATAAAGAGAATTTTACAAATGTGTTTTTAGTAAATTTTAAATTATTCGGTATGGGTGAGATTGTGTACGTATGC
Source organism: uncultured Bacteroidales bacterium (assembly GCA_964589855.1). Classification (GTDB taxonomy): domain Bacteria; phylum Bacteroidota; class Bacteroidia; order Bacteroidales; family UBA7960; genus SKVR01. The sequence goes on along the minus strand of CAZPVB010000006.1, from coordinate 38,693 downwards.
TCCCTGGTCTCTGACCGACCAGCAGTTTAAACCCAGTTCTTTGCATTCCTTAATCCACGATTGATTTCTATAGTATGAATTGGATGCATCAATTACCAGTTTTTCAAAACGCAGATGATTTTTCAGTTCGTTTATTTTCATCCTTGTATTATCTGTCAATACAACAATATTCAAGGTGTCAGGAAATATTATTGTGTCTGTTAAAACGGTAGTTCGGTCAACAATCTTTAAACTGGTATTCCTGAAACTCACATAGTTGTTGTTTATGTATAGAGCATTGTCCACCAGTGTATCGCTCATCAAAGTTGTCATTAGCGTGTTTGATGGCTTGATTCCGAGAGATAACCTGTTTCCCTCTGCATTGAATTTGATATCTCTTTGCTCTGGAATCCGGTTTTCGCACACCATCGAATAGCACTTTCTGCCGTTGAAAATGTCTATAGAAAAATCGTCAGACATGTTGTAAATAACCAATTGTTGCTGATGGTTTTGCTTATATAATCGAAAAGAAAAAGAAGCAGTTAATATTAGCAAAAAAATAAGAGTTGTAGTAAGAAAATGTTTGTTTTTATGAGTTAAAAAAATCATCAGCGAGAATATAATTGCAAAGATGATCACTGTTTCTGTAAAAGTTATGTAAATATTGTTGGAAGTGCTCAAGGGAAGATTCTCGATAAAACTAACCGTTTTGTGCATAACATAAATCAGCATCGACAGAAGTTTTCCTGCCCATAAGGACAATTGGGTGAACAAACTGCCGAGCATTTCAAGAGGCGAGAGCATAAAAAAAAGAACACCCCATTGAATGATCAGACCCGTAAGGGGTATAACTGCTAAATTTGCAAGAATGAAATAATTGGGAAATTGATTGAAATAATGGACTGCCAGTGGACCTGTGCCCAATTGTGCGGCAATGGACACAGTAATGATTGCCCAGGCTTTATCAATTATCTTGTTTTTAAAATAAGCCTGTTTGTAAAGCATCGGTTGGATGGCTACAATGCTTATCACTGCGATGTATGACAATTGAAATCCTATCTTGAATACAATGAAAGGATCCAGGAGAACCAGAATTAAAGCCGAAGCTGCCAGTGTGTTGTAAGTATTGGTAGCGCGTTTAAGGGTCTGACCGATTGCCAGAAAACTAAACATGGTTGAAGCTCGCATTACCGATGGTGACATACCTGTAATAGCGGCATAAAACCAAACAATCAGAATAATGATCAGGGATTTGTAATAGGTTCCGTATTTAATTTTTGTAAGAAAAGAAAACAGTGTATTTAAAAAAAGAAATATGATGCCAACATGCAACCCTGAAACACACAGGATATGCATGGCTCCTGCTCCGGCAAAATCTTCCATCAATTCCTCATCCAGATAATCACGATAACCCAGCAAAAGAGCACTTGCAACCGAAAATTCTCTACCTGTTAATCCATTATTTTCCAGAATGTCTATGGCTTTTTGGCGCATGTGATGCGCCATTTTCATGAACGGATTTCCCTCATTGGTATCGGTAAAATACCATGAGCCTGTGCGGTGATAACTTTGGTGGAAGATGTTTTGGCGGGATAAAAAACGTTTGTACTGAAAGGTATTTGGGTTTTTGGAATCTCTTACTTGCTGATAGTCTGCGGGTATGAGTAGGATGTCACCATAGAAAAGGTCTTTCACTGCCTCGTCTTTCTCAAAATAGATAATCTTTTTTCCAACAGTAGAAACTAAGGAGTCTTGCCTTATTACGTGGGTTACTTCTCCTGTGATTTGATAAGAGTTTGTTTTCTCTGAAACAGGTTCGGTAATCCTGATCCTTAAATGTGAATTTTCCCAATGATAATTGCTGAAATGATTCGGATGGTTGGCAAGGTACCTGGATTGTGCCAGGGCAAATCCGGTAACCACCAGAAATATTGTGATCAGTATACCAGGTATATGTCTGAAGCGGAATTTTGAAAGAAGAAACCGGAAACTAAGCATGATCAGCACTAAAATAGTGCCCATAATCAATACATAATCAGGGATATTGAAATTGTATTCCGTTTTGCTGTATATTATTATACCTGCAAAGATGGGTGTCAATATCCTGATCATAGGTATGTGAGAAAAACGGATCATGGCAAATTCCTTTTTTATTCCTTCCCTGGTTTCTTTATCTAAAATAATAATAAATTTGAAGAAATACCAGTAAAAGCCATGTTAATTAATTGTCAGAAAGAAAACCCATGATTTTCCGAATACTTGATAAAGAAAATTTCAGGAGCAGGGGAGAGGGGTTGAAAAACAGGATTCTTACAGATAAAACGAAATGATTTTTTTGAAGATGAGCCCAACACAGCAACTGGCGTTGTCCTGCAAGCACCGGAAAAGCCAAAAAAGTAAGGTGATGCCGGATGGATGTTGTTCCGGCAATCAATTATGGTATTGCACAAGAGAGGAGCTTCGGTATTAATAGCTATACGCCGGAAAAACCCGTTGTTGCCTGCAGTTTATTTGGCAATACGGGAAGAGCAGGATTCTAATCTTCCACTTTTATCAACCCGGATAAATCTGACCGGAACAATTAATGATCATGATCATGCTCATGATCCTTTGCCTCTTCATATGTTTCGTGTATTGTTCCTGAAGGATGCTCTGCAGGAGTATAAATAGAATACAATTTCAGGTCGGTTTCCCCGATGTTTTGCAGCTCGTGCCAATATCCGGCAGGGATAAAGATCGCCCAATCGTCGGAAATCGTTTCATCAAAAGAGAGGTTTTCCTCTGTTTCTCCCATCCTTACACGTGCTTCTCCCTGCTCAATACGAATAAACTGATCAATTTTTTCGTGCAATTCCAGATTAATAATCTCTCCGGGTTTCAGCGACATAAGCGTCATTTGCATGTAATCTCCTGTCCATTTAGCTTCACGGTAAAAGTTATTATTAACGGTGGCTTTCTCAATATCCAGCACCCATGGTTGCTTGCCCATATCCTCATCGGATGTTTCTGTCATTTCCGAATTTCCTGATTGATTTTCTTTATTATCTGTTTTTTGCTGACATCCTGTTAGAAGCAACACCATCGTTATGCTTAAGGTAAAATAAAACCCTGTTCTTTTAAAGTCTGTTATTTTCATAGCAAATTTTTTATTTATGTTAATATTATTGGGTTTGCCAGGATCGGATATTTTTAAAATCTACCTGTTATTATAATAAACATTCCTATAGATTAAGAGTTCATTGACAGATTACCTTCGCCGGGCAGTGGTTCTGGTAACATTGACATATTCCGGATTGTTGGGTTAAGCCTCATCCGGAAATTTATCAGAAGGACAAGGTATTTGAATATCATTCCTGTGTTGATTGGAGAAAAATCGGGTAGGGCAAATTCTTTTTATTCCTTCTCTGGTTTCTTTTTTATAATCATCAATTCCAACAGATATTAATTAGTGCCAGCAAGAAAACGCCAGTTGCTGCGTTATGCTCGCCTTCAAAACAGTCATTTACGAAAAGTAAACTCCTGTTTTTCAGTCATCGCAAGCGTTGCACTTGTTGGTTTCTTGCAAAGACTAATTAAATCACTGTTTTTTTGATTCCGTTTTTTTGTTAATTATATTATTAATCATTGAGTCTGCTCCGAAAAGTCATTTTTAATTAATAAGTGAAAATATTAAATTCTTAGTAGTTTGGTAATCAAAGATATATATTAGTTTTAATTTGTGTAATTTGTCTACTGGATAATAAACTTTTCAGAGTGGACTCATCATTGAAAAGCAATCTTTTCCGATCCTGTTTTCAGAAACGAGCAAACAAAAAAGACCGGCAATTTTGCCGGGCTTTTTTTTGTTGCTAATGCGAATTGCTAATTTGCCATTGGGATTCTACAATTTTTTGAGTCTTATGTTTCTGAACCAAACATCATCACCGTGGTCTTGTAATCCGATGTACCCTTCACGGTATTTTCCAAACTCTGGAAAATCAGCAAATTTGCTGTTTTCGATCATGTTTGCCCAGTCAGGGGTGCCTAAATGATATTCGAGAACTACTTCGCCGTTCATTTTATGTACTACTGTACCTTTGAAAACCATTACCTCTACTTCATTCCATTCACCGGTGGGATTTGCATTTTGCGGGTCGGCAGGAATAAGATCATACAAAGAACCGGCTTTTCTGTTGCCATCAACACCCAATTGTGCGTCAATATGTTCTTCGTTACACAAAATCTGCATTTCAGGGGCTGATTTCCAAATGGGTTCTCCCTCCATCTCTTCTGCCAGATAGAAAATACCACTGTTTCCAGCGGGAGATACTTTCCATTCCATTTTCAGGTGAAAGTCTTTAAACTTTTCATCGTAGATGATGTCGCCACCTTTACCACCTGCTTCACCTTGCCCGGAACCTATTACGTGCAATATTCCGCCTTCCTGTATTTCCCATCCTGATTCGGGAAAAGTTTCTTCGCCGTAATTTCGCCATCCTTCAGTGGTTTCACCGTCGAAAAGCAGAAAGAATCCTTCTTCTTTTTCTTCTTCTGTAAGGCCGCTAACAGTTTCCTTTTCTGTTTCCTGCGAATCTGATTCCTGGTTTTTTGTTCCTTGCTGGCAGGAGCTGAACAGCAAACCTGCAACAGTTACCATACTAAATACTGAAAATAAAAAATTCTTTTTTTTCATCTTTGTTTTTCTTTAATGTGATTAGTTGAACTGTAATTAATTAAAAGATCTATTTCTGAAGATTTGAAAGAAAACGCCTGATTCTCTTTTTTTAACCATTGCTGCAAAATTTTTTTGAAGTTTGCAGGAAATAAAAGTTGATTCCGGCGTTTTCTTGTCAAATAATTATCTGAAATGCTGTTTGTTTGTCAAAAAAACATCTATTAAGGCATATTGGGGAGGTTCCAGCCTGATCTGTAGTTATGTTTTATGAGTTCCTGAGCAAACGCTTTTGCATTGATTGGATCGGTCATGGTTTTGTCAAAGGTGGGGTGTCCGTCTTTAATCTGGAACCCATCTTCTATCACGATTCTGATCTCTTCATCATCATTGATGTTAGTGAATTCCATTTTTTCGCCATCCCATTCAAGTTCTTTGTTAAGTTCTTGCAATCTAACAGCCAATACGCCCATCACAACCATCTCATTAAATGGACCTGCCTCGCTAAAATCAGATGCTGTTTTTTTGCGGGTTGCAGGGTCCTCTTTACAGGCACGTACCCAATCCATGTAGTGTGTAAGTTCTACACGTGGTAAGGTTTGTTTTACGTTGGGTTCGCGTCCGGAGAGCAGCCATGGCCGTAAACCATAACAACCACATATCAGTGTATCCTTTGTTCCGTGGAACAATACACCACCACCTGCATCATTCATATTTTTTCCGGCAGGCCAACCTTCGGGCATATCGGGGCGTAAACCTCCATCATACCAGGTAACTTCCACTTCGGGGAAAGGCATTTTTGATTCGCGGATTTTCCTGCGCTCCGGGAAAACGAGTCTTACCTTTTCTGCTGTAGGCGCACTATCCTGAAGTAGCAGTGTGGAGCTGCCCTGCGCTTTGATTGGGTATCCGAGTTGTAATCCTTTGAAAACAGGGTGGAGAATATGGCAGGCCATGTCACCCAGTGCACCTGTACCAAAATCCCACCATCCTCTGAAATTCCAGGGCGTATAAATTTCATTGTAAGGACGCATAGGAGCAGGGCCGATAAACAGATCCCAATCGATGTGATCGGGAACCCACTGTCCTTCAGGTGTTGCCAAACCTTGTGGCCAAATGGGGCGGTCGGTAAATGCTTCTACTTTTGTTACCTCGCCAATTTCGTTGTTCCACAACCATTCGGTGAGTTTGTGTACGTCGTCGTGTGAGGATCCCTGGTTACCCATTTGGGTTGCTACCTGGTGTTTTTCGGCCAATCTGGTGAGCAACCTCGATTCGTAAACTGTATGGGTAAGGGGTTTCTCAACATATACGTGTTTCCCCATGGTCATGGCATGGGCAGCAACAATAGCATGTGTATGATCGGCGGTAGCCACAACTACGGCATCTATATCATTACCCATCTCATCAAACATCTTGCGCCAGTCCCAATATTTTTTGGCGTTGGGGTAGTGATCAAAGCACCCCTGGCTGTATCGCCAGTCTACATCACATAGTGCTACAATGTTTTCACTCTCCATCCCTTTTAAAACAGCAAAACCTCGTCCACCAACACCAACGCCTGCAATATTGAGTTTATCGCTGGGCATTTTGTGTCCCAATCCACTGATAACTGTACTGGGAAGTATGGTAAAACCAGCAGCAGCCAGCGCTGTATTACCTAAGAACTTCCTTCTTGACATACTTTCTTTCATCACGGTATAATAGTTAAATAATAAATAAAATATAAGGATTAATCTGTTTCTGATTTGATTCATTCGGTCAGATGATTCAACAATATCATTCATACTTGTTTTACATCATGGCAAAACAAACTTAATTTGCTTGAGCATTCATATTATTCTCATGGTTTTGTTCATCTCATTACAATCATAATGTTTTCTAAGACACGGGAGTGTGCCTGTTTTAAAACGACCGCTAATATACAAAATTTCTTTATAATTTTAACACCCCAATAAAACCCATAACTCCTTAATAAATTTGAACTTTTAGTTTATTTTGGAATTATTGGCATAAATATATTAAAAATCTATATTCCAATAAGTACAAAACCGGACCAGTCAAGGGGGAGAAATCCCCGGTTAATGCAATCCTGTTTTGCCAAACGAATTGCCTCCGGAAAACTTTTTTCTTCCAATACATGGGTGTAAAAGCGGGTCATCAGGTACTTGGTTTTTTCATCATTCACACGCCAGAGTGAAGCCAGAACATTGGGTACACCTGCATGTATGAAGCCTCTCGGAAGTGCTATCACTCCCTCACTGCCTCTGATCTCACCAATGCCGGTATTGCAGGCACTCAATGTTACAAGGTGAGCGTTTAATCTGATGGTAAACAATTCACCCAAACTCAAAAAATTATCTTCCCCGGATAAGGATAATTCCGGGTCTGCTTCATCAGGAAATAAAACCAGACCCGATCTTTCACTGTTTTCTTTGTCTACGATGCCATGGGTGGCAAAATGCAAAATTGAATACTGATTGATCTTTTTTCGCACATTGTTCTCAGTAGATTCATGGTAGGTTAAGGTTTTGGCGTGTAATCCATTGTCTGTAAAAAGATCATGAATGGCTTTTACTTCCTCCCCTGAGTGCGTGAGGGGATCCAAATCTGTTTTTTCGCGATAAGAAGAGGCAAGCAAAGGCAAATTTTCAGGCGTGTTTTTTTGTTGATCAAAAACCGGAGCGATGGCAAGAAAAGAATGCTTTTTTTCCTCTCTTTTCATGGATTTTTGACGATACCAGAGTGAGGAAGAATAATTGTAAACAACGGGAAAGGAGTTTATGATTAACCCCTCACCCCAGGTGAGTAATTCAAAGGGTATCAGATGCATCTTTTTATCAGGTACAACAATGATTTTTTTTGCAGATCGTAATTCATCATCCAGACCCTGCAATAGCAATGTCGAAAACTCTCCGGAAAAATAATTTCCTGTTTTTACATCGTAGATGGCATTGTTGAATTGCTTTTCAATATCTTCCCGGATTACATGCCAACTGTTGAAAAAATCTTTTCCTATAGATGTCCTTACAATCATTGTATCAGTGATAGAATATTCGAGAATCACCTCTCCTGGTTGCAGACTTTCCTGTATTTCTGCAAGCGATGGAATTTTAACAGAGTTGATTTTATTATGTTCCTCCGGGTTGATCTTTTGTCTTACTATCAGATTGTCAATGAGCAAAGTATTCAATTCTTTGTTGAGTTCTCTTTGCCTTTCTTCTTCTAAGTGCGGATTGTTTTTTTCGTTTCGTACGCTTTGTATCTCCGATGCCATTGTCATGAGAGATTGCAACGTTTCCGTATCTTGTTCTATCAGTGTTTGTATTTTGTTTTTGCCCAAACTGTTATTCAACTCAATAGCTTTGGATGAAAAAACAAGCTTTGCTATCTTGTGAGTATATGATTCTTCCAGTTTGTTTTGGTGATAAAAATGAAGAGATTTCATGATGAAATCATGATAGTCATCTGTAATGGATGAGAGTTCGTTGCTGAAAATATTCTCTTCCACCCAATCTATATATAGGTTGTTTTGATCCTCTATGATCTTAACCAGTGCACGCTCAAAGTCTGTTGAACCATATCGGGCATATAATTGCGTAATGGTTTCAAAAGCAAGTGATAAAAGAGAAATCTGAACGCCAGTATCAAGACTGTCGGTTGCTGAAGGAAAAGTAGCTTCCCCTATGCTGGTTGTCTCTGGGGAGTTTTCATTGATAAGAGCCAGTGCTTTTTCGTAATTTTTAAGTTTTATATTCGCCTTCACTACATTTGAAAGAAAGTCGTATTTAAAAAACGGGTATCCTTTGAGTAGTTCATGTTTTTCCTGATTGAATAGTACAGAATCGGGATAAAAATTTAGCATTGCACTTTGCAGATTATAATGTGATAACGCCTGATTGTAGGGTGACATGGGTTTTTCAGATGCAATGGCAAAGGCCTTCTGGTAGTGATAACGAAAATCAATTTCGTTCTTTTTACCGGCAATTATTTTTGCCAGGCTGGAGTGTATAGATGCCTTAAGGTTCCATTGAGGATACTGAAGGGTATCAAGGCAGTCTATGGCGGTTTTGTAATGATCGATAGCAGTATCGGGGTTGTTGAAATACTTGTAATAAGTTTCACCAGCCAGGTAATGAAAGTAACTGTTGTAAATCAGCACGGGGATGGAGTGAAGGTTTTCTTCAAATAACTCTATATCGGTAAGTATGATGTCGAGCGTTGTCTGTTGAAGATCAATTCTGTCGATGTTTGTTATGATACTATAATCTGCAAGGGCGAGACTTTTAAGATCATCGTTTTTTAAAGCACTTTTTCTGGCCTGATACAAGATTTCGATTGCTTCCTCTTTCCTTTGATCCCGCAGCTGGAACAATCCATATTCAACGAGGGTGTTGGTAAGCGGCTCTCCTGTAACACCCAGTTTATTTATCAATGCCATTTGCGATTGAAAAAGTTCCTTCTCTGTCCTTTTGCCAATATTTCCAAGTCTTTCATAACCTCTGAGCAACCGGAGTGATACTGCATACTCCAGTGTAAGTGTATCGTGATTTTCTGCAAAAGTTTGTATGGCTTGATAAGCAACAGCATGTGCATCTTCAATTTGGTTGTTAAACTTCAGGAAATTGGATTTTTCATTTTGTAAAAACAACCATCCCCGATACTCCTCTTGCTCTAAAACCAATTTTGATAAACTATCGAGGGCATGAACAGTTTGCGGTATGTTTTTTTCCTGATTATACTCCTCTATGATCCTTTCATAGTCAGTAAAGAAGGGATAAGTTTTTAATTCTCTTTCCTCTGGATAAAACGGATAGTACTGAGAAAAAGCCCGGGTGAAGCAGAGCAGCAAAAATGCAGTAAGTAAAAAAGCAGATCTTATATTCATAGACTTGTAGTTTTGTCAGATTGATCAAACAACACTTTTTTTTATTGTTGGTTTGTTATATAAGGCAATCCTGATGTTTGGAATTTTTTTTTGATATCACCACCGGGTTTGATTTCACCTAATTAGTGTCAGCAAGAAAAGAGGATATTGCTGCATTATGTCTGCCATCAAAACATTCATCGCATTTTTTCAACGAGACTATGGTTTTTCTGTCACCGTAATCTTTGCACTTGACGCTTTCTCATCGGGTACATGGAAAAAATTATTTTTCTTGCCTACAATAAACAAGTATGTGGTTTTCGTACATCCCATATTTTGTCTTTGCTTAACAGCGGTATTCTTATTTGTTTCGAATCCAAAAATTGGTTTCTTATCTTAAAAAGAAGCGATCTTGTTTTGTTTATCTTGTTTTGTAAGTTGTTTTTAGTAAGCATATTAGACCTGTTTTCCTGGCGTAAAATTAAAAAAAATACCGGGATATGATGTTTTTTATGTAGTCTTTTTTTTGCCTGGTGCTCAAATAGTGATAAAAGTTTTATTTGTAAAAGGACAGGTTCATCTTATTTATAGTGTCATTTATTGACCATTCAGCAAAATAAATCCAAAGTTTTCTTCAATTTATTTTTACAAAAGCGCCACAAAAAAGAATTAACAAGGGTTTTGCTGGTAAACCACTAAAGTTTTGAATGGTTACTTTGTCTGATCAAAAAAGATTAAAATTTTTAATCATGAGCTTGGTCTGCAAACTTGTTTTTAGAGGTTCGTGTTCATTTTTTAGTTTGTCATGTATCATAAAATCAGATTGTTAAGTGCGAGATCATTCGGGACATTAGTGGACAATATCCTTTTTATACTGTCCTCAATCATTGATCAATGGATTTTGAGAAAAGGAAAAATGAATAAAATAACGAACACTTCAACCTAGATGGGTATCGGAAATCACTTGTTTATGATAAAAAAAGTTCATAAAGTAGTTGTTTTTTAAGGTTTTAAGAGATTGTTTTGTGAATTTGTGAATTTACGTGTTTCTTTGAGGTTTTGTAAAGGTTTATCCTGTATTATTGCGTTGAGGAAAAACAAATCATGTGATATTGATCATTATGATTGATATTCAATGTTGTTTGTAAAAATTATTTGATTGTGTTTTTACACTCCGGCAAAGAAAATGAAACAGGTATGATGTATCTATATTTTTCGATATTTTTTGATGTCATATTGCCTTAAAGCAGCATAACTGGAAAACATCACACACTAACATTATAATATAAATTAGAAAATATGATTGATCAGCAGACAGATCCTACTTTAGACATACCTATGGATGAAATGAAGGATATCGCGACAAAAGTTGTTTCCCGGTATATTTTACGATCTGCTATTCCGGAGAGAGAGAAAGAGGACGTGATCATGACAATACTTGAAAAATTTCTGCTGCAGAAGGATAGAATTGATCATGCTTTTGAAGGAAAATCAAAGAAAACAACCTATTACATTGCGATCATGAACCGAATGTGTTGCGAAATTATACGCAAAGAAAAGAAGCACTGGTATCCTGTAGATGATGATATGCATGAGTTTGAAATTTATAAACCTGTTCATTACACCTCCGATACAGAAAAAAATCTAATCATAAAAGAAGAAGTAAAAAGATTGGCAAATGCCATGTTGTTTTTCAACGGACAGGGTTCAAAGATCAATCTTTTTGTAAAATACTATTTCCGTATTTCTTTAGACGAATCGGATATTCAAAATTACTCAGGAGATAAATTCCTTGAGGTTTATGCTGTTCTTTCGGATGATTCTCCGAAAAACAAAAGTGATTTATTTGAAAGATTGGCTTTTGTTACCAATCTTGTAGAACAAAAAAATGTAAAGGGTGATTCGGTAAGAATGTGGGTAAATAAGCAATTGGATGTTATCCTGAACCGGATCAATATGAATGGAATTTATAATCATACCCGCGAAAGTCTTCAAATTTTGATGGAACTTAGAAAATCATCCTGATTGTTTGTTTTTTTTTCTAATTTTGTATTATCTTTTGCGATGACTAATGAACGGTCATACAGCAATTTATTATTATGGGATGTTCAGGTTTTTGTATTTTCCTTTTGAAAAAGATATGTTTGATGGGCTTTTACCGTTCGAAAGCATCCCTTTAACCCGATTAAAAATTATCATTATAAATTTTAAATGTCTGATTCAAAACATCTCACACCTGAACAAATTGCCTTTACCGCCGAAGCGATCAACGAAAATCGCTTTGAAAAAGTAGATGCAGAGATTCGCAGGCATCTCACAGATTGCGACCAATGCTCTTCGGATGTATTGATGGTGGCAGATATAGCTTTCGATTTTAAAAAAGGGCAAAAAGAGCAAAAACCTGGCACCTTTCGTTTAAAAAATTACTCCTTCTTTTACCCGCTATTGACCGCAGCAGCTGTTATTGGCTTTGGAGTAGTTGTTTTTGCCTTTTTATGGAAACCTGCCACTGAAAATAATCTTACAGAAAGCACACATCCGGATAGCAAAGAATATCATGAATCCAATGCGCTGATACCGCAAGACCATGAGGTAATCGATCTTCAAACCGATACACAACCCGAAGGTAATGATCCATCAGTGACTTCCGAAAAGGAAAAGGATGAAAATGAAGGGGATGAAGATACATTGCCGAATGCTGAGGAAGAAAAAAATCAGCAATCCAGCGATTCGCAGGTTTTATTGGCCCGTTTTACACCTCATGAGGATTTGGAAAAACTCGTCAACAATTCAGATAGTTTTTACAGAGGAAGAGCAATAAAGATAAAAGTTCCTTCCAGCATTTACTGGTCTGATTTTGATTCTTTAAAGTGGTCGAATCCTGAAAATAAAAACCTGGTTGTGGAGTTTTTTAACAACGATAATGAAAGAATACTGATTGAAAATACCACAAGACAAGGCATATCTGTTCCTGATCTGGCACCCGGGGTTTATTACTGGAAATTGATAGACAAAGAAAACATCGATTTGCTTTTTACAGGAAAAATAACCCGGCAGGAATAAAAATTTTTCTACCGGGTTTTTTTGAGGGTCTTATTTTCCAAAAGAGGGGTTATAAAGGAATTCAAAAACTTAAATTTCCCATGTTTCACCACTGTTAAGCAGATCATCCATGTTTTTTATTGGCGATGTTTCCCTGGCATATTTGATTTGCTCTTCCACCTTATCATCATAAGTATCTGCTTTGGCAGAACGTATCACTCCAAAAGCAATGGGATAGTCTGGTCCGAGCATTCTGCCCAATCTTCTGTGAACTCCCGGATCCTGGCTATATTGGTCGTGAACAAGGATGTCTTTTTCCTTTATACCACCTACGCCAATTTTTACACAATATAAATTACGGTCTTTCATGATCACACCCATATCCATATCTTTACCAAATATCATCGGTTCGCCATGTCTGAGGATAAGTTGGTTTTCTTCTCTGTTGGCACGTGCGGTATAATCTGCGTGTGCTTTATCATTAAATATCACACAGTTTTCTAAAATCTCTACCACAGATGTGCCATCGTGTTTGGCTGCTTCGTAAAGCACATCGGTCATGAGTTTTATATTGTTATCGGGTACCCTTGCAAAGAAAGTACCCTGTGCACCCATGACCAGGCCAGCTGTAAGGAATGGATGTTCTATGGTTCCATAGGGAGAGGTTTTGGTTACTTTTCCCATAGGAGTGGTGGGGGAAAACTGGCCTTTTGTAAGACCATAGATCTGGTTGTTAAACAATAAGATGTTTACATCCAGATTGCGCCTTATGGTATGGATGAAATGGTTTCCTCCAATGGCCATGGAGTCGCCATCGCCTGTAGCAATCCAAACACTGAGTTCGGGGTTGGATACTTTTACGCCTGTAGCAATTGGGTTGGCTCTGCCATGTATGCCATGTATGCCATAGGTGTTTACATAATACGGGAACCTGGAAGAGCAACCGATCCCTGATATCATGGCAAAGTTCTCTTTTTTATAACCCGTTCTGGGAAAGACATTTTCTACTGCTGCCAGGATAGCATGGCCGCCACAACCCGGGCACCATTTAACCATTTGATCGCTGGCAAAATCTTCTTTTGAAATTTGAACCGGGGATTTCTCTATCGTGTTTTCTAACATTATTTTTCCTCCAATAAATGATTGAATGTTTGGGTAAGTTCTTTTACCTGAAAGGGCAAACCTTGTACTTTATTGTATTGATGATAACGAAATTCGGGTATTTTCATACGCAGGTAGTTGACAAATTGTCCTTTATTGAGTTCGCAAACAATGATTCGCTTGAATTTACTGAATACTTTATCAGTATTGCGGGGCAAGGGCATAATGTAGTTGAAATGCGCCAAACTGATATCTTTACCCTCTTCCTGCATTCTTTTAACAGCAGATTTGAGCATACCTTCGGTGCCACCCCATCCTACAACCAGTAAGTCTCCCGAAGTGTTACCGTTTACTTCAAGGTCGGGTATATAGTTGGCAATGCGGTTTACTTTATCCTCCCGTATATTTACCATCAATTCATGGTTGAGCGGGTCGGTAGATACGTTTCCGTCAATATTGGTTTTCTCTAATCCTCCGATCCGGTGTCTGAGACCTTCGGCGCCGGGTATTGCCCAGTTGCGGGCAAGGGTAACCGGATCGCGTTTGTATGGTTTAAATTCCGGATCGTTCGCTTTGGCCAAAGGTGGATTGATAGATGGCATTTCCGCCATTTTCGGGATTTTGAACAGTTCAGAACCAAAAGCCATATATCCATCGGTAAGTAATATAACCGGTGTCATATGCTCCATAGAAATTTTTGCAGCCATATAAGCATAATGGAAACAATTGGCCGGGCTTGATGCAGCCATCACTACCATGGGGGCCTCGCCATTTCTGCCGAAAAGTGCCTGGTAAAGATCACTTTGCTCACTTTTTGTAGGCATTCCTGTTGAGGGTCCGGCACGCTGTACATTTACGATTACCAGAGGCAATTCGGTCATTACTGCCAAACCCATGGCTTCGCTTTTTAAAGATAATCCTGGACCTGAAGTTGTTGTAACTGCCAGTGAACCAGCAAAACTGGCACCTATAGCAGAGCAAATACCCGCTATCTCGTCTTCTGCCTGAAGTACTTTTGCTCCCAGTGATTTTTGTTTTGAAAGCTCAGCCAGTATTTCAGTGGCAGGTGTAATGGGATAAGAACCTAAAAAAAGAGGTCTTTGGCTTTTCTCTGATGCTGCCAAAAGTCCCCAGGCAGTGGCAACATTACCGGTTATATTCCGGTAGCGCCCTTTTTGTAATGGTGCCGGATCAATTTTGATGGTTGAAGAAATGGCTTCTATGGTTTCAGCGTAGTTAAAACCTGCTTTCAAAACAATTTGGTTAGCTTGCACCACTTTGGGCTTGGCACTGAACTTTTTCTTGATAAAGTCAAGTGTCTTGTCAAGGTCTTTTTGAAAGAGAAAATACATCATCCCAAGAACAAACATGTTCTTGGTCTTTTCTGCAATTTTTTTGTCAATGTCGAGATCAGCAAGCGATTCTTTGGTGATCACAGATATGGGCGCCTGAATCAGATGGTATGAGTTCAGACTTCCATCTTCTAAAGGGTTGGTGGCGTACCCTGCTTTTTCATTTGCTTTTTTGGTGAAAGCCGTAGAGTCTACTATAATAGTAGCTCCGGGTTTTGCCCATTTCAGGTTCGATTTGAGTGAGGCAGGGTTCATCGCTACCAGCACATCGCACATGTCGCCGGAAGTAAAAATTTTCCTTTTGCCCAGGTGAACCTGAAATCCACTTACACCTGCTACTGTGTTCTGAGGGGCTCTGATCTCAGCCGGAAAATCAGGAAATGTTGCCAGATCGTTGCCTGATAGTGCCGCAGTATCGGAAAACAGGGTGCCGGTAAGCTGCATCCCGTCGCCCGAATCTCCCACGAATTTAACAACAACATCTTCTAATTCTATTACTTTTTTTGGTTTATCCATAATCTGTGAAAATTGTGTTTTGATTGGATATGTTTGATACATTGGGTTTATTAGTCTGCGAAGTTAATTGTTTAATTCCGAACAGATCAAAAAAATCATTTAGAATTTGAAGACAAAAATCTTAAATCTTTTCAACTGCTTTGAGGCAACTTCTCAATGATGTATTTCATTCGACAAAGCCATGGAAATGGAAGATAATATGCAAACTGTTAAATTAAATTAGATTTGCGAACCCTTTAACAACAAGGGTTTATTAGAAAATATGTAGTTATCTTTATTTAAACCCATTTCAAATTAGAGGGGTAAGGCAAATATATTTTATTTCTTACAATTAAGATGGTATATTTGCAAGTGGAATTAATACATTTTACTAATTTAAATTTTAAAACAATGGCTTACGTAATAACAGAAGATTGTACTGCTTGTGGCAGTTGCATCGACGAATGCCCGGTTGACGCAATAAGCGAAGGCGACATCTACAAAATAGACCCTGATGTATGCACTGATTGTGGATCTTGCGCAGATGTTTGCCCCGTTGAGGCAATTCACCCCGCATAAACTTTTTTTCTGCACCCCTTGTAACAAAAGGCGTGTCGCTAACATGTAAAAATTAAAAAGGATTTTCTATTTCAGGAATTTCCTTTTTTTTTGAGCAAACAAAAAGCAGGACAATTCGTATTGCCCTGCTTTTTTTTATATCTCAGAATGACTATTAGTAAACTCTCATCATCCTTCCGATTTTTACATGACGGTCAATACTTAACTTGTAGAATATCATACCGGTAAAATTGCCCGGAATGCGATGTTCAAGTTTAAAATATTGCCCGTTTTCTACAAATCCTTCATAAACTACCGATATCAGTGCTCCATTCATGTCGTAAAGTTCAATGGTTGCATAACCTGAGATTTTGGAACTGAACTCAAAAGAGACAACATCTCTGAAAGGATTGGGATATGCATTGAAATGCATATTCTGTTCAATATCAGCAATGTTTGTGCCCGATTCAATGATCACCTGGGTTTGCTTACCAGCACTATTGCCGCTACTATCGGTTGCAGTAAGGGTAATGGTTTGAAAACCTATATCACTTTCATTGAATGTGTATTGATCGAGCGTGAGTTCTGCTATTTCACAATTATCAGTTGAACCATTATCAAGGTCTTCTGCTGTGATGGTTGCCGTTCCATCTTCATCCAAACGGATGGTCAGGTCGTTGATCACATCTACCACCGGTGAAATGGTATCTGCTATGGTCACCATAACATTTGCAGAACCTGAATGTCCAAACTCATTGGTTGCGGAAAGAACCACTGTGTTTTCTCCTAAATCTGAGCAAGTAAATGTTTCCTGATCAACACTTAAAGTGATCTCAGAACAGGAGTCAAAGCTTTCATCGTTTACATTTTCAGGTGTAAGGCTAGCGATGCCATTCTGATCCAGATAAAGGGTAACGGGTTTTCCGATTACCTCTGGTACAGATTTTATCACATTGATGGTTTGTTCCGCTGAATTTGTTCCACAATTATCGCTAAATGTATATACTACTGTGTGTTCACCTTCACCCGCTGCCTGAGGGTCAAGCATTCCATCTGTAATGCCAGGTCCTGAATACTCTCCACCAGATGGTGTGCCGCCGCTTAGAATAAAAGGTTCCTGGTTGAGGCATACATCCGCAAATGGTTCAAAAGATACTTCAGGAGTATCTTCCGTAACGGTAATTTCGGTGGATCCTTCCATGGTACCACATTCATTGGTAACCGCATAAGTTATGGTATGGGTTCCGGGACCTGCAGCTTCCGGATCGAAGATACCATCAGTAATACCAGGGCCTGCGTAAGTACCACCTGGGGGAACATCATCAGAGTGCAGTGCGAATGGATCATTGAGAACACACACTTCACCAAGATTACTGATCGTTAATTCATCGTAAAATGGCAATACGGTTACTTCTACAGAATCTATAGTGGAACATTCTCCTGTTTCACCAAAAGTATACACCAGATAATGTTCTCCTTCTCCCGCTGTTAAAGGATCGAAGAAACCGTTATCAACACCTGGTCCCGACCAGATTCCGCCGGCGGGTGTGGCAATATTGAGTTCAACCGGCGATTCATTCATGCAAAATTGCAGGTTTTGCTCAAAGATGATGTCAGGGCTATCGGAAAATTCTACCTGTGTGGCAAACAGGACACTGCAATTTGTTGCATAAAAAACTTCCACTTCGTAGTATCCCGGTAGTTCTACATTCAAACTGCCCGAAGTTTCCCCTTCAATGGGTTGACCGTTGTGGAACCACTGATAGCTAAATTCATCCTGTGTATTTACGCTTAAATGGAGAACACTGCCTTCGCACAAATAACTGTTCTCTCCAAAGTTGGTTTCAAGGTCAGGTTCAGCGATGATTGAGAACGCTGCTGTTGCGTCCTGATAACCTTCCGGATCCGTGGAGCTTATTCTGATCACATACTGATCGCCTGTTGGCAGTTCTTCAGATGCACTCCAGTTATAAGTACCCTCTGTTGCATCTGTAGCAGATGCAATGGTGTTAAAGGTTGATCCTCCGTCATCGGAATATTCTATCATGATGATTTCTATACCAAACTGATCCCAGGTAATGGAAATGGTTGATTCAGAGCAGTAAGCACTGCCTGCACCAGGAGAGGTAATGCTCAGGTATTCTTCCAGGTCGGGGTTAATGGTTGTGCTAACATCAGGAACCGTTTTGGTGGGCTCTGTATTGAGCACATTATCCCGGGCAAGGGTTGCAAAGCCATAGGTAATCCCTGGCAAACCACTGAAAGAGTAGGATTTTTCATTCAGAGGTCCTGCCAATGGGGTCAGGGGATCTCCATCCTCCGATACATACAGAAAGTAATCTTTTACTCCGGATCCATTTGTATCGTCTTCTGCCGACCAGTTTAATTCAACAATATTTGATGGGGACACATCTGCAAGTTCCTGCATTGCGCTTGTTGGAGCAATGGCATCAATGGTATTGAATATCTCTGGGGTTATAATAGGCTCATTGATATCGAAAATAATTTCTGCTTCTGCAAAAATCTTATCTCCTGTTTGTGAATCTGAAGTTGGTTTCACTGTATAGGTAACAAAACCTTCGCCCACACCTGTATCATCGTTGATGGCCAGGAATCCTTTGAATGGGTCGCTGGGAGTGGCGCCTGTTGCAGGATCGATAGATGAAAGGATCCAGAAAATTTCGTTGCTTTCAACATTTACACCTGCTACAACATCCAGAAATATGCTCAGAGAATCCCTGAGGTCGATACGCTTGTTGTATGAGGAAACATTTGCGGGAACGTCAAAAACATAATCAGCAAAACCAAATGCGCCAAGACGAAATGATAACGGATCAATATTTTCGTCCAGTTGTTGTGAGATGATAACGGTTTGTGCGGGTGCCTGGGCAAATTCAGGATCGTTTTCAAAGCGGATGGTATAGCCCAGTTGATCGTTTACAGACACAAATCTCTCGTCGCCATATCCATCGGGGCCTAATATATCGTTAGGGTCGCATGATCTGACCACGGGGCGGCAATGTTCGTTTGTTTTTCGATTTTTCTCCATTCGGGAGTAAACACATTTGCCTGTTAGTAAAGCACATTTTGCTGCTCCCAAAGCAGCCCCAACTTTGCATGCCTGTGGTCCAAATCTGCATGTCCTGGCCAGCATTTTTGCCAGAGCTGCGGCACAGTTGGCAACTGCTGATGCGCAGGGATCAGGTCCTTTGAATCGGTCAGAGCAATCACCCTGACTTACACTGGGTGCCTGCCCGCATTCTGCGGGTTCAAAACCATCATTGTCATCATCATCGTCCGGAATAAACGGATCGTCATCGATTGGCGGAGGATCGGGTAAATTGGGACCACAGCACGGTGGTGGGATCGGAGGATCCGGCTCACCAGGTGGAGGAGGAGGTGGGTCGTCGTCATCTCCCGGTGGTACAGGAGGTTCCGGGGGAGGTGGGTCATCTCCCGGTGGTGGGGGAGGTGTTGGAGGAGGAGGACAACATGTTGGTGGTGGGTCACCATCGGGGCCATCAGGGCCATCGGGGAATACTCCGGGTCCACCAGGGCCAGGATTGCCATCGCCACCCGGGCCGGCACCGGCATTACCACCTGAGCCACCTGATCCACCAACAACGCCGGTGTTAACCTCTACAGAGCCGCCTTTTCCGCCTTCTCCGCCATTTCCGCCTTGTCCGCTGCCGGTTCCTCCGGTGCCGCCATCGCCACCCATGCCGCCTTGTCCGCCATTGCCGCCAGCACCGCTATCGCCACCATCGCCGCCATCGCCACCATCGCCACCATTGGCATCTGGTCCGCCATAGCCGCCATTTCCGCCATCGCCACCGGTGCCACCATCCTGGCCAAATCCGCCTTTGCCACCTTTCCCTCCGGGGCCACCATCACCACCGGGCAGTCCTTCAGCAAAGCAATCGCCACCATCGCCACCACGACCACCATTGCCAGGAGGTATGGTGCCATTACCGGGGCCTCCGGGCCCTCCCGGGCTGCCGGGTTCACAAAATACACCTGGTGCCCCGGGTACACCGTCTTCTCCAATACCGGGTTTATAGGCTGTAAAGCAAATATATAAGGTGTCAGAACCTTCACTCATCTCCACATGGAAAGTACCACCATAAACATCGTTGTATTGCTCAAAATAATATGAATTCACCACAAACCTGTCAGGATCGAATCCCAGAATCTGATCGGCAACAACTACCGGCCAGCACACATCTTCTGCCGGGTACCAACCTGCCAGAGTGCCACGGTAATTGGTGTAAGACAGAGATCTCATATAGAAAGTGAATGGATTCAGAAACGAGGAAGTTATGTCGAGCGTCCCATCAACCCTGATAAGATCCCATCCGGGGTATTGACCGGCAACACCCAGTGGTCCTTCATATTCGGACCAGTAAAGCGATCTGTTGATATCCCATAGATACGATTCACCGCTACCAAAGGTGAGGTTATCAAATTCTTCGGTGCCAGGAGATGATCCGGGGGTGTATGTGTAGTTATTATTTCCTGTATCTTCCGAATCAGCGAATTCCTGATCGCAGACGAAGCATTCGAAGTCTATACCAACAGTATCTGCAGGGTCAACCAAACCACTGCCAATATAATCTTCAAAGTAACTGTTTCTGTAAACCTCTTCTGTAACTGTAAGTGCTACCAATTCTTCAAAGTCGGGATCATTGAATAAAGAGGGGTTATTTATGATATACTGCCGGTTGGTCTCGGCAGAACTGGCGATAAGGTTCATGAATTCATCTGTTTCCATGGCGATCTGCTCGGTTTGCAAGGCAAAATTTGCTTCGGGAAACCCTTTGAAAACCAGACTGGATGAGAATACTTCGTTGGGTGCCAGGTCGCGAACAAAAATGGGTACATTCCTGAACTCATTGTCGTCAATATAATCATCACCTTCATCGAAACCAACATTTTCGTAGAGCTGGCTCAATTGCCATGCATTGGATGAACTGGAGAAATTGACCAGGTCTGTACCCAAAGGAAAGCGGAAAGTAAGCACGGCATAGGGGATATCTATGTTTGACAGGTTTTCGAAACTGAATGAATAGAATGCTGTGCTGCTGGCAGCAATGGCAGTAGGGATGATTGAATATTCAGCCAACTCAAAAGTTTGGGTCTCTTCAATAATCAATCCATCCATAAGCGTTTCAACATCTCCATCGGCATTGGTAACATTCAGATTGTATGTTCCTAAAGGAGTTTCATCAAAATACCAGCGAACATACATTTGCATGCTGTTTCTGAATTCATGAATTTCACCGTAAGCGATAATATCATCGCTGTTATTGGTAAGATAAATTTCAGAATCGGTGCTGAAGCCTGCCCCGGTAAGCAAGGTTGTTACTCTTCCCTGACCAACAACAGATGGGGAAACCTCCCGTATACCAAAGGGTAATAGTTGAGCCAGAATGCCCACCGTTTGCCCATTGGGGAAGTTCGTTCTGGTATTTAAACGCAGGTAATAATTTCCATCAAGTGTTGAAGGTACCAGCACGGTTTGTTCTGTTGAATTTGGATTCCCGTGTGAAAAATCAAAATTAACCCTGTCGGGAACGCGGTCATAAGCAACAAAGATCTCATTCTCGCCATGCGACTGATCGCTGGTAAGGGTTATAATCATATCTTTATCGGGTTCCGTAGCAATCTGATAATATTTAATATCATCGATGTCGAGTTCGGTGTTTACCACAACATCAACGGGAAGTTCACTGATGCTGACCTGCGTGGTTTCATCGGAAGCAAGGGTGTTGTTGGCAAGATCGGTTTCCTGCACATTGCCAAGGATATTGGTGCGTACAATCCCGAAGTAATCTCCGGGAATAACTCCCGGCATGCGGGTATTGACTGTTCTGGTTTGCGATTCACCGGGTTCCAGAACAATGCTTTGCTGTTTGAAACCTGCTATGGGATCGTTGGCAGCATCGAGCTGCTGATCAGGTGATAAATGCACGACATCTCTGAGAGACCCCACAGCAGTATTGGTTCCCTGATTGGAAACAATGTACTGGAATGCTGTCTCTTCGCCGGCTTCGACCGTACCTGGGGGCATTTGTACTGATTCTACTATCAGATCAGAAGGCAATGGAACCAGTATATTTGCTGTAATGGGAAAAAGGTTGTTGTCTTCTGCCTGGTGTTCATAAATATCATTTATATCGTCTACCGAAAGAACCAGATAGCGATTGCCTGAAATGTAGGTGGGAATACTCACCAATAAACTGTCGTTATGAGATTCGCCGGGTTGCAATTGCAGGGTTCGGGTTTTATTCCCTACACTTATGCCTGATTGCGAAAGGTCTGGAGTGGAACTAACCTTTACTCTGTTTGTCCATCGACCTTCGGCAGCACCCTCGCCCTGGTTTTTAATGGTATAATGCGCCCAGAAATCCTGTCCTGAGTAAATCGTTTCTGCAATTTCGAAACTTTCTACTACAAGATCGGGTGAAGGAGAAAGAATAACTTCCAGAGGCAGAATGGAAATGTTATTGTCTCTGATGGTGTCATTGAGTTTTTCATTGGCATCCGCTACTACGATCAAATAATAATTTCCTGCGATACCATCAGGGAGGGTAACATCTGTAAACCTTTGGTAGGATTCACCTGGTTGCAGGTAACCATTGCGGGTTTGATTTTTCAAAAAGATGGCATTATCCAAAGAAGGTTCAGAATTGATAAAAACCTTATCAGTCCATGATCCGTGGTTACTGCGACCTTCTCCCACATTTTCCACCAACCAGCTTACATCCAGATTGGTACCGGAATAACCCGTTTCATTGGCGGAACTCTGCGTGATTGCCAGATCGCTTAATGGAACAGCGGGTTGCTCAAAAATATTGAATGCATTTCCGGTGGTAAGGTTGTTGTCGTTTCTGCCATCTTCGAAAACTCTGTTTTCGATGTCTGTAATTACATGAACATACCATGTACCCTCCAGCCCTTCAGGAATATTGATCTGTATCTGATTGTAATAAGATTCTCCCGCATCCAGATTGTGCACTCTTGTTCTGTTGGCTATTTGGTAAGCATTTGATGGATCATACGCAGGATCTTCTGATATAAATATCCTGTCTGTCCACGAAGATTTTGGTTTCCCTTCTCCCTGGTTTAATACGGTCCAGTTTACCAATGCCTGGTTTCCTGCTATGGTATTTTGCTCCATGTTAACTTCTGAAACAACCAGATCAGGATAGTTTCCTTGCTCAATCATTAAGGGTATTGAAGTGCTGTTGTTGTCATCGAAAAGGCTTTCAAATACATTGTTATTTGCATCTGTCAATACATGCAGATAGTGCTCTCCTTCAATTCCTTCAGGGATGTTTATGTTGGTGCTAAGCATGTATTGTGAATTGGCTGAGAGGGTATCACCTTTGTTAACCCCTTTTTGATTCAGGTAAATGGCATTACCATCCAGGAAAGGGAACTCAGAAATATAAACAGCATCTCTCCAGTTCTTCTCAACCGGATTGTTGGCACCCTGGTTTTTCACTGCCCACTCCACAGAATAGCGCTCTCCGGAAACCACAGGCTCATCAATGCTGATCTGTTCCACAATGAGATCGGGTGGTGGGCGCAATACGATTTCAATGGGTTGTGACGTGATTACATTGTTATTCTTATTGTATTCACTAAAAACATTTCCATCATTCAACACTACATGCAGATAGTATGTACCTGACAACTGATGAGGTATCAAGGCGGGAACTACACGCATATACTCTTCACCGGAATCCAGGTAGTCGGGTTCATTATTCCAGGAAGTAAGACCCTCGCAGGAAAGGGATCCATCATAGTTTTCACTTCTGATTTTTACGGTATTTTCATGAATTAGTTCGGCATCCAATCTGTCGAAAACAGGATTTTGTGAAAGGTAAATGCCGTCAATCCAAATACGTTCGGTGAAATAGCAGTGTTGGGAGACTTGTCCATTAATTAATAATGTGAACATGCGGTAAAGGGACTCAATACCCGAAGCCGCAATATCTCCTGTGTTTTGGGCGCTGTAGGTAACATTAATGCTGTCGCCCGAGAAGGCAGCCTGACCAACGTTGAGTGTTTGTGCTTCCAGGTTTGCCAAGGGTGGCAGACTGATCATAATGCCTTCCGTGCCTTCGTTTCTGGCTACATTGTTGTCTGTGGATATCTCAATAACTTTGCTCTGGCTATCGGCAAACACAAAAATATAATATTCTCCCAACAGATTACCCGGAATATCCACCTCCACGGTTTGTGTATATGACTGTCCGGGGTTCAGGTATGACTGGTTGGTGAATTCGGCCAGTCTAACAGCCGTATTGTCAAACGTTGAATTAAAGGAAACATAAATGGCATCCTTCCAGGGTTGTGCTTCGGTGCTTCCGGCTCCTGCATTGCTGACCGTATAACTAAGATCCAAAGGTAATCCTGCAAATACTTCCTGATTGATCTGAATTTCTTCGACAACCAGATCGGGTAGCTCGCGCAAACCAAAGGTTTGTGTTTCCCCCGGAGTAGAGTAGCAGGCATTGCGGGCATATATGGTCCAGTTGTAGGATTGTCCGTAGTCCAGATCTCCTTCAAAATTGGCATTGATGGTTGTAATCCCTTCCAAAGCAGGGCTTTCAGGGGTGCTTTCTCCTTGTGGCCATATATAGAGATCATAAAGTGTGGCATGATCGGCGGGCGCCCAGCTGAAAGACAAGGGCAGGGAAAGATCTACACTTTGGTTGGGTGGAAGCATGTTAGATACTGCTCCGGGGACTTCGGGCTGCAGCACTTCTGCAAAGTGCGACAAAATATAATCACATCCCGTATCATCACTTACATCCACTGTGTATTCCGTGCTTTCAACGGGTTGTACCACTATACCGGATGTCTGCTCACCGGTTGACCATACAAAACTACTACCACCCGTAACATCCAGCGATATTTCCTCACCAGGGCATATTGGTCCGGGATTGCTCACTTCCAGTTCTGGTGCAGGATACAGCACAACATCTATTACGTTGGAAACAGCCTGGCATCCGGATTCATTGGTGTGGGTAACACTGTAACTGCCCGATTCTGTAGCGGTTATCGATGGTGAGGTTTCTCCTGTCGACCATATGATATCTTGTGCAATGTCAGAAGTAAGGGTTACACTTTCTCCCTGGCAAAACTCAATCTCTCCACCGGCAGTGATTATGGGTGCCGTGGCAGCAGGCAATACCTCTACCAAAACTGACGCTGTAGTGCTACATCCTAATTCATTTTCTATCGTTACTTCATAGTTTTGTGAAGTTTCGGGTGAAACCAGTATGCTGGATGTCATTTCGCCATTGCTCCACAAATATTGGGTGCCTCCCCCGGCAACCAGCAAAACGGATTCC
This sequence comes from uncultured Bacteroidales bacterium, assembly GCA_964589855.1. Taxonomy (GTDB): domain Bacteria; phylum Bacteroidota; class Bacteroidia; order Bacteroidales; family UBA7960; genus SKVR01. Next base: position 13,283 of record CAZPVB010000006.1, on the reverse strand, counting down.
CCTTCACATATTACCTGATCACTTACAAGTTGAACGGTTGGTGAAGCAAGATGTGATACCGTAATATTGGAAAGGTTGTCGTTGTTGGTATTCTCATCGCCGGAAAGTTGAGTAATGAAGGCAAAGGTATAATCCCCTTCTGTTGAGAGATCTATTGGATTACTAAAAGTATGCTCATATACTTCAAAGGGTTCGATGGTGATGTCCTGTACATTCTCTGTGACCTGATCACCGTTGTAAATATAAGAGATCTCAAACCCGGTTTGTGCGTTGGTGCCGAAATTCTGTACCTGAATGGATATGAATTCCTGGTCGCTTAACTCGCAGGCTGATAATGGTGAAACGAAGGCAACCGGACCCATGTCGTTGGGCAGGGGTTCGAATTCATGCGCTCCAATGGCAGGATCTTCTGCGTCACGGGTGTTTCCGTCAATGTCATCGGGTACTGCACTCAGTGGAGTACCTGCTCCGTATAGCAGGGGTTGCATCACATAAAGAACAGTGTCAGAATAAAATACCGGGTCAACAGACAGGGAGTTATTGTCGTAAGATGTGGTTTCCTGCCACTGATCGAGACCTGAGATGGAACCATTCCAATGGGCGATTGGGGGCGATGTGGTGAAGAGATTGTTATGGTTGGAACTACTGATGGCAGAAGGTGTGTTAATATACAGTGCCAATGCTCCTTTCTTTGCCGACAGGATATTGTTAGCCAGGTTGATGTTTTGCCCACCGGTTGTGTATAAACTCCTGCCCGATGCTTCTGTTGAATACACATTCACATTGTTAAAGAAAAGATCAACGAAATTGGTGTTTCTGATATCAATGCCTGTTGCCTGCGAGGTTCCACCAACAGAAACAAAATTGTTGGCGATCAGGAACCTGGATCCTGCAGTGCCGCTGCTGGAAGTCAGCAGTATACCGGTATTTTGTGGAGAAATGATCTTGTTACCATAAATGCTTATCCCGTTGGAAATACCGGAAAGATATAGACCGGTGTAAGAATACCGGGGGGTTGCAGATGAAATCTCATTCCTTTCCATCAAAGGACGGTTTTGATTTCGAAGGTAAATGCCATAAGCATGTTGATCTTTGATGATGTTATCAAGGATTTGGATACCGGTTTGATTGCCACCATCCAGATAGATCGCGGATGAACCATTCAGGAAAAGGTTATTGCTGATGGTTATATCATTATCTGAGGTATTGCCTGAATACATTAGTGCTCTAGAATTAGAAGCAGAAGTATTTACGGCGCCCTTTATGATGTTGTTGGTGAAAGAATTATGGCTGGCGCCATTGGATAAAACAATTACCCTTCCGTAGTTAGACCCTCTTGATTCGAGTGTGAGATGTTTAAAATGGATATAAGATGCATCGTCGAGAAGGATGGTGTAATTATCCTGGTTGCTACCGGCAAGATGATAAATGGATGCAAGCGTGCTATCCTGTGCTGCGGAGCGGATGGTTACCGGACTGTTCTCATTCATACCCGGATAGGATTGGATGTGGATTTTGCCGCTGTAAACCCCGTTTGACAGGAGCAATTCTGTGGGGCCCATCACACCACCCAGATTAAGATTGTTGATGGCCTGGTTGACGCTTGAAAAATCAGAAGATGATCCTCCTACGGAATACGAACCATTTAATGCCGGATATAATTCACCGGATGCCAGTGTATTATCAGATGGACTTTCATCGGTTTCACCGTTGGGTTGGGTCAATTCAATACTTACCAGATGAGAAGCGGCAATATTGAACTCATAAGTGCCGATAATGATTTCTTCTTCTTGAGATGTTGACAAATTTCCTTCCCACAAATAACTTTGCTGACTTTCTCCATTTATACGCCAATTGACTAAGAGTGAAGTAAGCTCTTCTGATCCGTTATTTCTGATGCTGATTTTAACATCTTGATTACCTGCTGCAAAGGGTGCATAAGGTTCCAGAATATCCACAACCTGGGCATCATGTTGATTCAGGGGCAGGAATTCGACTGCTCCCATAGAAGGATTTCCTGGTTTCCGGGGATTTCCGTCAATATCGGTTGAAACTTCGGCAATGGGAACACCAGATGCACTCAAACTGGCTTGTGTAATATATGGTGCAATGGTGTCCAGAAAAACCGGATCCAGCGACAGTGAATTGGCATCCTGACCGCTGGTATTTTGCCAGTCAGTAAGGTCTGCAACGGCTGTGTTGCCCCAATAACCTACATTACTGCCGGTTGAAAACAGATTGTTGTAATTGGATGAACTGATTGATCCGGTTGAGTTGATATACAGGGCATAACCACTGCCACTGTTGTGAAAGATGTTGTTCCGGATCAGGTTGTTGGCTCCACTGGTGATGTAAAATGCGCGTCCGTTGCTCGCTGAAGTGCCGGTTACATGCAGGGTATTGTGGAAAATGTTAAACCTTGAACTCCCTGTCATAAAAATACCATAAGCATTTCCTGAGCCACCCGTTTGAATGAAATTGTTGAGAATATTGCTTCGTGTGAGGTTCGATGAACTGGATGTTATATAAATACCATAACCATTTTCGATGCTGTGAATGCTGTTGGAGGAAATATTGATGCCTTCGTTGCAGTTTTGAAGATAAAAACCATAAAATGAATTGCTGGTTGCTGCCGAAGTAAGGGTATTGTCAGCAATCAAAGGAGCTGTAATGTTGATAAGATAAGCACCAGCATTGTACTGATCGAAGAAGGTGTTTTTTCTAAATACAGCATCTGTGTCAGTATTGCTGCTGTTTCCTTCCAGATATACAGCATAACTTCCGTATTGAAAACTGTTTTCTTCAAGAATTACATTGTGAAGCGAAGCAACCTGTCCAAAAATCAGTGAGCGCAGGTTGGATGTGCTGGTGGATTGGTTGCCTGCAAAACGGTTCTTCTTTAAGCTTATATCCTGCAAATTGCCACTAAGATCAACAATTCTGGAATAGGTTTCATGGATGCTTTCGAAGGTGATGTACTCAAAATGAACCCCCCTGGTATTGTTCATCTTCACAACATAATTTTCCTGCGAATCGCCCTCATAAGTGAGGGTTACATCTGAATAATCATTGTTTTCAGATCGGAATGTAACCGTGTTTCCATTGCTTGTCCCTGCAATGTTGCCAATTTGTAGCTGCTCGGTGTAGGTTCCAGGCTTTACAACAAATTCAACATCTCCGGCAATGCCACCGTTATTGAGTGCTTCTATGGCAGAAGAAAAATCGCTGAAATCTGCCAGTCCGGAGCCAATGGTATAGGTTCCGTTTAGCCCGGCATAAATATTTTCCAGGTGCAGGGTGTCATTCTGAGGACGTTGGTCGTCGACCCCATTGGGAAGGGAAGAATATACGGTAATATTGTACGATTCACCAAATATGAAATTAAAATTGCCAATGGTTATTTCTGCCACCGATCCGGGAGAAAGGTCACCGTTCCATTGATAGGGAGTTTGTTCCAGCCCGTTTACAATCCAATGAATGGTAACATCTGTCAGGTTATTCAGAGCGTTATTGAGCAGGCTTATGCTCAGTTCATTCACCCCTTCCGCAAAAGGAATAACCGGAGAGATGATATCCGCAACTGAAGCATCTTCGGTGGCGGTAGTAAGTTCATGGGCTCCAATCACAGGGGCGAAAGGATCGCGGGTGTTGTCGTCGATATCCACATTTACCCTGCTTTGTGGTTCTGCAGCCCCAACCAGTTCATTTTGCCCGGTGTACAGTACCGAGTCCGATTCAAAAACAGGATCCACAGACAAAGAGTTCCCATCTTTTCCGGTTTGGCTTTGCCACGAAGCCAGATTGGCTATATCTCCGCCAAAGTCGGCCAGTACATTTCCGGGAGTGTAAAAATTATTCCGGTCTGATGTGAAAGAATAGGACGTAGGAGCAAAACGCATGGTTCGGACACCTGATGTACTGGCGAAGATGTTATTTTTGATGATGTTGTCCTGGCTCCAGTTTGAGTTAAAAGCGTAGGATGATGCAGCGGTTGAGGTAATATTTACACTGTTGTAAACTACATCGATATTACCCGAAGAGTTCAGATGAATTCCGTCTGTATTGTTGCTGCTGCCTGCCTGAATAAAATTGTTGGAGATCAATGCCCTGTCCTGAACGGATGCTGAAGAACTGGTGACATAAATCCCATAACCATCGAAACTGCCCATGATCCTGTTCTGGTTGATCTGGAATGCTCCCGGGGAAGATGTAAGGTGGATGGCATGATAGGATGAATAATCCGTTTGCGATTGAATGGTGTTTTTCAAAATCCGGGCATCTGGGAGGTTCCGCAGATAAATGCCGTATCTGTATTGATCGGTAATCGTATTTTCGCTGATGACAATGCCAGGCTGGTTACCATTTCCATACAGATACAATCCATAACTTCCATATTGAATATGATTCTGATGAAACAGGATGTTGCTGAAAGGCTCGTTTACGGCATACACTGCAGACCTTCCTGTGCTTGTGCTATTGGTATTTGATCCGATAATGGTATTCCCGGAAAATTCCAGATGATTACTCAATCCATTTATGTTTATTACTATTCCATAAAATGAGTTGACAGACTCCAGGGTGAGATTTTTTAAGGTAATAAATTCCGCATCGTTGAATCTTGCAATGAAGTTGTTGCCACTACCCGGGTTAAATCTGATGGTTGTTGTGGAGTCTGCATCATTTTCCGGTGTAAAAGTTACGCGGTTCTCTTCCGATGCTCCGGGAAACTTTTCAAAGACGATCTGTTCTTCATACACTCCGGGGCGCGCTCTAAAAGTTACGGGTCCGAAAACTCCTGCCATGTTTAGCAGGTCAGTTGCCTGGGTGAAATTTTCAAAATCGGCATCATCTCCGCCTATGGTGTAAATACCATCCAGGGCTGAGAACAATCCGGTTGCTGCAACCGTATCATTGATCGCCAGTTGATCTGTAAGACCATTGGGGTTGGAACTTGTTATGGTGATATCATAAGGAACCACCAGTTCAAAATTATAACTACCTATGGTAGCTTGTGCTGATTCTCCGGGTTGCAATTCTCCGCTCCACTGGTAACTTGTTTGTGGTTCGCCGTTTACAGTCCACAAAAGGAATACGGATGAAATCAGTTGTGTGCTGTTGTTCTTAAAACTGACCTTTACTTCCTGGTTGCCCGATGCAAAAGGTACAGAAGGCTCATCTACAGACAACATTGCCAGATCGAGAGACAAAGGAATAAACTCATCCGCGCCTATGTCGGGAGTAGTATTGTTTCTGGGTTCGCCGTCTATATCCGTTGATACGCCAACATCGGTTCCTGCCTGGTTAAGGGCAGACTGATTGACATGCAGATCGGTATGGGAGTTGAAAATGGGATCAACCGATAAGGAATTGATGTCGAAACCACTCAAAGATTGCCATGTTTCCAGATCATCAGCATTTGTGTTGCTCCAGTACCCTAATTTACCAATGGGTGCATAGAGGTTATTATGATCTGAGTTTATCAGGTTGCTTGATGAAGAAGTGTAAAAGGCATAACCATTTTCCGAGTGGATAAAATTATTATTGACTACACTAAGATTGTTGCCCCCGGCCGCATAAAAAGCACGACTGGAACTATGGGATGTGGTAAGATACACATTGTTGTGGAAAATATCTGTGTGAGAAGAGTTTCTCACTTCCAGACCATACCCGCCCGATGATACGCCGGCAAGATAAATAAAGTTGTTTACTATCTCTCCTTTGGTTTCTGATGTTCCGTTGATGTTTGCAGTAATACCGCGATTCCCATCATTGGTAAGAACAATGTTGGATGAAATAAGTGTTGCATTTCTTCCGCCAATGTTCATTCCATTGTAGGATGTATAGGTTGATTGGGTGGAAATATGATTTTCCTCAATCACCAGGTTGTCCATGAAAGTAACATGTATCCCGGTAGCATATTGATTTTCAAAAGTATTGTTTTTGATGTGCAGCGGGCCCTGGTAGTTGTTCCAGCTGGGCGTAATATAAACCCCATAACTACCATTGGAAAACAGGTTGTTTTCGAGAGTGATATTCTCAAATTCATCCCCACTCAAAAAAATCAAAGATGTGTTGGTACTGGTTGTGTTGGTTGTACTTCCAGGCAATACATTGCCTGATAAGTGGATATTTTTTGAATTGTTGATAAATTCAACCAACCGGGCGCGTGATGTGTTTTCACTCTGAAGCGTCATGTTTTCCAGGATCACATGCGATGCTCCATCGAACCGGACAATATAATTATCAGATGTCCCGGAATTGAAACTGAGGATTACATCAGTGCTATCAGCCGTTTCCGATCTGAAAGTAATTGTATTTTCTTCGCTGGTGCCTTCTATGGCATTTATGATCAACTGCTCGTTGTAAGTGCCGCTGCGCACCTGGAAGGTTACCGCGCCTAAAATTCCACTGGTATTCAGGGCCATGATTGCAGCTTCGAAGTTTTCATAATCCGGTGCTTCGCCACCAATGGTATAATCTCCCAGCAAGGCAGGGATTAATCCGCTTACACTGGTGGTATCATTGAAGTTTACACCATCTGCTACATCATTGGGCAGATTTGTCCATGCTTTAATCTCATGCGATATGCCTGCCTGGAAAGGATAATTGCCCAGGTCAACCGAAATGCTTTCACCTGCCGCCAGGTTTCCTGTCCATTCCAAAACAGGTTGGGAAACGTTGTTAACCTCCCAACCAACTTCAACAGATGTAAGGTTGTTGACACCATAATTGGCAAGTGATACAGAAACCATGTTTTCTCCCGATCCAAATGGCGATACAGGAGACAATACGGCTTCGATACCGGCATCGTTTTCCGGAACAGGGAATTCATCAGCACCTATGTCGGGATTTTCGGTATTTCGTTCTTCGCCATCAATATCGGTTGTTATTCCTGCAATGGGGGTTCCTTTTTCTTTCAGTCCTACCTGCTGCACATGCAAATCGGAGTCTGTAACAAAAATAGGATCTAATGAAAGCGAATTTTCATCACCACCGCTTGCATTTGCCCAATCTGTTAAACCGGCAATGGATGTGTTATCCCAATAACCCAAATATGGGCCGGTAACGAAATAATTGTTGTGGTCAATGTTACTTATAACAGCAGGACTGCTGATGTAAGCGGCATAACCACCCGCGGAGTTGGCAAAAATGTTATTTACCAAAACCTGGTTATTTCCAAATCTGGAAAAAAGTGCATGGCTGTTTTCTGATGCACCGGTTACATGGATGTTGTTGAAGACAAAATTCAGATAATCTGCACTGTATATGTAAACACCATAAAAGGTGCCACTTGACTGCATATGTATAAAATTGTTATGAATGCTTGCCCGATCGGTTGAAGTTCCGTTGGCATTTCTTATGTAGATACCATAGGTTCCATTGTTGGCGGTAAGGGTGTTTTCGCTGATCTGGAATCCTTCATTGCTGTCTCTGACTTCGATGCCAGTGAAAGAACTGGAAGCCACAGTTGTAGAAATCTGATTGTTTTGGATGAGGGGCATTCGTTGATTCCTGATGTAGATGCCTTGTCCTGACTGGTCTTCGAAGTTGTTGCCGCTAATGATGGTCCCTTCTGTATTGCTATTTCCATTCAGATAAATGGCGTAACTGTTATGGAAAAAAGTGTTGTTTTCTATCTCAATTCCATTGTGCCAACTGTTGGAGTAAACAGATGTTCTAGATGTGGATGTGAATGTGGTTTCCACCCCCTGAAATACATTGTTTTGTATAAGGATATTTTCTGCAGATACCAATTCTATGATGTTGGCATAACTCGAATTTGTTGCAGTCAGGGTGAGATCACTCAATTCAATATTGATCACATTGGTGAGTAAGATGGTATAATTATCTGACCAACTTGAACTGTATGTGATGGTAACATCTTCAGCATTTTGATTTGCCGACCGGAAAGTTACCCTGCTTGTACTGTCAGTTCTGGGAAACTCATGAATAACCAGCTGCTCATTGTAGCTTCCTGCTCTAATATCAAAGATCACATCTCCGGTAATCCCTCCGGTTCTCAGATTGACAGTAGCATTGGTAAGATTCTCAAAATCGGGTGTTGATCCACCAACAGTGTAGGTGCCTATGAGTGCCGGATAAACAGCATTCCAGAAGATTGTGTCGTTCTGAGCAAAGCCATCCTGTTGTCCGTTGGGCTGTTCTGCCCATATTTTCAAATCATGAGATTGATTGATGGTAAAATCAAACGACCCTATGGTGATGTCTGCTTCTTCTCCCGGAACCAGATTACCGCTCCAGGCATGGGCAGTTTGCACCTGCTCATTTACTTCCCATTGTATTGAGAGTGATGTCAGATTTTCTGATCCGTTGTTTTTGATTTTGACATTGATGTTATTTACACCGGCATCGAAAGGAAGGGAGGGTTCATTGATGGCGAGTATGGCTGCATCGTTGGCGGGCGGTACAAATTCATGGGCACCAATTACGGGAGTTTCCGTGTTGCGCACTGATCCGTCAATATCAGTATCAACTCCAACATAAACACCTGCATCGTAAAGTGCCAACTGGTTTACATACAGTGAGGAGTCTGAATCATAATAGGGATCAAGCGATAATGAAAATACATCCTGGGTGGTAAATTGTTGCAATTCTTCCAGGTTTGTTGGCTCATTGTTGATTATCCTGGCCAAAACGGAGCCTGTGCTCAGGTAGTTGTTGTTGTTGATCTCCACCTGATTCAGTGTACCCAGGTATACTGTATATCCACCCCCGGTATTGATGAAGTTGTTGTTCTTAATGTTCAGGTTGTCGTTGGTGCTACTTGTGGTTAAAGCCCGGCTGCTGTTACTGCTGTTGCCGGTAACCAAAATATTGTTGTGGTAAATATCCATATACTTGTCAGACCAGTTCAGGGTGATGCCATAAGCAGTGCTATTGCTGCCCACACTGATGAAGTTATTGGATATCAAAACCCTCTGGTCAGCTGTGCCGGAATTGCTGTTGTTGTAAATTCCATATCTGCCGTTGGGTGCATAAATGCGGTTGGATGAAAAATTTCTTTCTCCGGCGCCACTGTTTAGATTAATGCCAAAATAGGATGAACCTGTTGAGTAAAAGACATTGTAGGTTATTTCCAGGTTCTCAAATCTATTCAAATAAACCCCAGTGTATCCCTGGTCGATATATTCATTATCGGCAATCAAAATATTGGATGCATGAGAATTTGATACACCATTGAGATGAACACCATATGCTCCCCCATCAAAATAGTTATTCAGAATGTTGATATTATCCAGATTTTCTCCCTCACCAAATACCAAAGCACGAATAGATGAGCTGCTGGTACTGATATTGCCTTTTATCACAGCGTTTTCAATGGTCAGATGGGATGTTTCAGGTCCTAGACTGAATACCCTGCCGTATGTACTGTTTTCTGACTCCAAAGTGATGTTTTGAAACTTCAGGTGGCCGACTTTTTCAAGATATACCGTATAGTTTTGTGATGATGTTGCGTTAAAGGACAGTGTGACGTCTTCGGGGTTGCCGGATTCTGCCTGAAAAGTAATGGTGTTGTCATTACTTGTTCCTAAAATGAAGGGGATGAAAACCTGTTCGTTGTACAATCCATCGCGAACATTGATGGTTACAGGAGATGTTATTCCCCTGGCCGATAATTCGTCGACAGCCGCCTGAAAACTGCCAAAATCAGGCGAACTGCCCCCAATGGTATAGCTGCCTGCCATGGAAGTCAGCAATCCGTATTCCATGATACTGTCGTTGGTTGCCAAAGGGTCTGTTTCTCCGTTAGGCTCGGATGTCCAAATTGCAATGTCATACACTTCGGTATCAGAGAAATTTTCATTTCCCAGCACTACAGTTTCAGTCTGGTTTGTTGAAAGGTTTCCTGACCAGTTTACTGAACCGGGTGCGGCGCCATTTATACTCCAATTTACTGTTGCTGCAGTAAGGGGGGTGCTGCCAAAATTCTTTATTTCTGCTTCAAGGGTTGTTTGTCCGGGAGCAAAAGGCATTTGCGGATTGAGAATAGAAACGATGCCTGCATCATTTTCGTTGATATCCGTCAGCGTAATGGTTGCCTGTGGTTTGCGCGAACTGGTGGAAGTCGTTTCCAGGTCACAAACCGCTTCATTGTTTGATCTTATATATCGAAATCCGTTGGTTTGAGAGTAGTATCTGATGGTACCGCTATTGCTGGATGAAGGTACGGGATCAAAACAAACCTCCACAGCGACATTATCTGTCCCATTCCAGAAGAATGGCCGGGTAAGGGTCAGGTTATCAAAGTCTCCGGCCTGCGGCTCATAAGCACTGTTTTGATAAACCACAGTAAACGGCTCCTCAATATGCGCTGATGCATCTGTTGCTGAGGTATGTCTCATTTTGATGGTAAAATTGGGCAAAGCATGCACGGGTGCTGTAGCAATATATAGCCCAAATTCTGTGATCAGTTTGGGTTGCTCATCAGCAGATATCTCAGATTGCTGATAAACCCACTGACTTTTTATGCTCAAATGGTTGATGTTTATCGGGGATGCTTCACTGGTGCCGGTTGTTGATGTACCGGTTCCTATTTGTATGGTCTCATTGGAATAACTATATTCCGGTATAAGGAAAAGCGATATACCAAACCACACTATCAGTGAAAAGATAAATTGATGACTGCGAGAGGAAGGGTGGTAACTATTTTTCATAACAATGAAATTTGATGAATGAATATACCTTTAAGTTGACTGTAAAACGGATAATTATATTTTTTTGATTGATGCGGATCAAATGTATGAGTCCACTCCGAAAACAAGTTTTCGTGAAATTCGTGAAAATTCTATGTTTTTAATTGTCTGAATATTAAATATTTGAATTAGTGTTAATTCGTGTAATTCGTGTAATTCGTGGATAAAAAACTTTTCAGAGCGGGTTCATGTATTGAAAAACAAAAAGAGAGTTTAATCCGGAAACTATTAATGGTTATAACAAAACTTTAGATGAAGATCAATTATGTATATGTAAAAAGCGATTATTTACATATTTTTATATCTTGATAAATTAAAGATACAAGAAAAAGGTTTAAAATGGCTCACGGAAGCGTCATCTTTTTTTTCGAATTGTAAGCACTGATTCGGGAACCACCCCTTTTGAATTAAAATTAAGCGATGCCTTAATTGACCCTCATGTTTAAGAGATTGAATACTCATAATTTACAAATTTTCCATTTGGAGTATAAGATCAAAATCTACATTAAAAAATCAAAATGTATATTTCTCATTTTCAAACAAAAGGATATATTTGTGTAAAATAATGTTAAGAGTGATTTCTGCGAAGCATTTTATCAATTGAACTCTTTCCGGATTTTGATATTTTTGGTTTTGTTTCCTTCTAACCAAACAAAAAATATCAAACTTAAATAAATCGTCTGATATATTCAATGCAATGAACATACCTATGAAAAAATATCGTTTCCAGTCTGTTTTATCTGTTCCTGCCCATCTTTGTTTGTTGAGCATTTTCATCCCACAACCTACATTTGCACAAAATGAAAAACCCAACGTCCTGATGATTTCCATAGACGATCTTAACGACTGGGTGGGACATCTCGGCGGCCATCCCAAAGTACAAACCCCCCACATGGACCGACTGGCTGCCAATGGTGTTGCTTTTACCAATGCCCATGTACAGGCGCCAATTTGTAATCCTTCGCGTGCCAGTTTAATGACAGGGTTGCGTCCAACCACTACTGGCATTTACGCTCTTGGACCATGGATCAGGGAAGTTGAAGGATATGAAGATGTTGTAACCCTTCCGCAACATTTTGAGAATAACGGATATGTTACCATGAGCACGGGTAAAACTTATCACGATGCCTATCCGCCGAAAGAAGACCGCCGGGATGGGCCCGAGTTTACCAAATGGGGGTTTCATGGAGGGTTTTATCCCCGCCCCGAGGAACCTTTTGTAAAAGCCACCGGGCATCCGCTGGTTGACTGGGGCGTTTTCCCTGAGGAAGACAACCAGCAAGACGACTGGAAAGTAACCGAATGGGCTATACAGCAGTTGAAGAACCCGCCGAAAGATAAACCCTTTTTCCTGGCCGTCGGCATTCGGCACCCGCATGTGCCCCTGTTTGCAAGTCAACAGTGGTTCGACCTCTATCCCGAAGACGATTATTTGCTGCCGGTCGTGCGTGCTGACGACAGGGACGACATCCCCCCGTTTGCCTGGTACCTGCACTGGGATTTGCCCGAACCACGATTGGCCTGGCTGCAAATGCACAACGAATGGAAATCCAAGGTACGGGCCTATCTGGCCAGTGTAAGCTTTGCCGACATGCTGGTAGGCAGATTGCTCGACGTTCTTGAACAGCAGGGATTGGCAGATAACACCATTGTGGTTTTATTGTCCGACCACGGCTATCACCTGGGCACCAAAAATATTACCGGAAAAAATACGCTGTGGCACGAGAGTACCCGGGTACCGTTTATCTTTTCCGGCCCGGGCGTAAAAGAAACAGGGAAAACAAGTGATGCTCCGGTGGAACTGCTGGATTTATACCCCACACTAATCGATCTGGCCGGTCTTCCTGAAAAACAAGGACTGGAAGGCCATTCGTTGGAGCCGCTTTTGAATGATGTGAACTATAAGCGTGAATGGCCGGCTATATGCACCCACGGTCCGGATAACAATGTCGTGGTAACGGAACAATGGCGTTTCATACAATATGCCGATGGTTCAAGAGAACTTTACAACCGCAGGGAAGATCCCTATGAATGGAATAATCTGGCCCGGGAGGAGGGGTATGAGCCCGTTATGGAAAAACTTGCCGGTCACCTGCCAAAGAGTGCCACTCCGGCGCCGGGAAGTAAAACCCGGTTAATCGAAATAATCGACGGAGAACCTTACTGGCAAGGGGAAAAAATTGAAGAAGATGCTAAAGTGCCAATGGAATGGAAATAGAGTAAGTAGTTATTTACGAACAGGGGATGTGTATGAAATCCCGGAAACCGATTGGAGTCGGGAAGGCACAGAATAAAGTTTTAAGAATATACCGGTTTATACCACACACTTTATTAAAAAGTTAAAAATGTAAGGCTGTACATTTTTTTCTATTTTTGTTCAGTTACAAAAACTAAGAACAGTTTAAAATGAAAAAGAGAATATCATTATTATTGAGTATTTTATTCCTCATAGCGGCTTGCAGCCCGGATCAAAATGAACAGCAATTAAAATCAGATTTTCAATCTGTTGTAACACAGCACCAACCGCGCACCTGGTGGCGCTGGCTGAATGGAAACATTAGTAAAGAC
>CAZPVB010000005.1:25512-54771 GCA_964589855.1 uncultured Bacteroidales bacterium | reverse complement strand
TGTATCTTTGTCTGAAAGAGAGTTGCTTAACGGTTTTCCCTTCAAACTCACTGTTGGGAGCAATCACCGCTTCTACCAGCGTGGTATTATCGCCTTCCATATCTTTATCCAGAAACTTGGCATCCGATTTTAGCAGCACACCTTCTTTTTCCTTGAGCGTTTTGATTTTGTCGAGGTTGCATTTTACCTTGATCACGTCGCCACTCTCCAGCACCATCTCATTGCTGGGCATAAAGAAACGTTGTCCGTTTCTGTTTACCTCCAGGATATCTACTTCGAGTGTTTTTTTCAAAGGACTTTCTTTGATCTTCAACCCCACAGAGGGGGCACTGTCCTGTAAAACAATCTCGGTGAGATAATCGCCCATACCAAACTTTTGTACCAGTCCGCCATTGCTTTTCCGTTTGGGAATCAATCTTATTCCAATAAGAACCATATATACGAATCCGGCGCCAAAAAACACCAGCCCCATAGGTGTCATTTCAAACATAGAGAAAGGCTCCAGATCGTGCTCAACAGCAATACCACTTACCAAAATATTGGTTGAAGTACCAATGAGGGTTGTCAATCCTCCAAACATTGAAGCAAAAGACATGGGCATGAGCATCTTGGCTGCTGTATGTCCTGATTTGCTTGCTGCATTGGCCATGATAGGGATAAAGATGGCTACTACCGGTGTGTTGTTTATAAAAGCAGAAACCAAACTCACGGTAAGCATGGTGATGATGATACCCAACCAGAAACTTTTTTGAAATAATTGTGATAATTTGATCCCAATACCATTGACAGCCCCCGATTTAAAAAGGGCAGCACTCAGAATAAACATGCATGCCACGGTAATGGTTGCAGGGTTGCTAAACCCTGAAACGCCCTCTGAAGCACTTACAATGCCTGTGGTGATCAATGCTCCCATGATCAGCAATGCCACTACATCTACCGACAAAATATCGGTAGCGAAAAGGATCACTGCCAAAATCAGGATCACGATTACAACAATAATCTCCAGTGTTATCATTTATGGCATTGAATTATAAAATATCAGACTGCATTGAAAAGGCAAAAATGCGAAAAATTTATCAAAATACAGGTATTGTTTTGGTAAATTCTCTCGTTCATGTAAGCCCTGAATGCCATAAAGTGTAGACAGAACCTTGTTTTAAAAGGAATAAAAACTGAATTGGGAATGCTGGAAAAACAATAATGAATCCACCCCGAAAACTTGTTTTCGGCAAATCTGTGTTCATTTTCTATTTTTATATCGATTGATTATCAGCATTTAGCATCTGTATAATCTGTGGATAATTGACTTTTTAGAGGGGGGACTCAATAATATTTATTGCAATTCGAATTGCAACTGATGAAGGATCATCTTATCAGAGATTTTTTTTAAGAGGAAGTAGGTTCGGTAGGTATTGTTATTTTGTGTTTTGAAATGACCGATCACATAAAGGGATCCGTCATTGGAAGATCCCTGGTGCCCGATGGTGAATTTTTCGGGTGGGTTGTTTTCAAAAAAGTCACGCAGCAGCAACTCTGCCTGATTTTTGCTGAATGTGCCGTCTCTCCCCGGTATTTTCAAATCAACGGTGGTGGCAAAAAATTTAGATATTTCTTTGGCATTTCCCTTTTCAATGGCGGTAGTTATATCGCGTGACACATTTACGGCCTGAAAATAATCAGTTTCCGACGGACTGTAAGAGAAAATAAATACCGAGAAAAGTAAGGAAAAAATAAAATGACCCATTTCTTTAGTGTTTTTGTTTGTGATTTTACGCCCTGTTTGCACAAGCGACCAACCTTGCTACTACACAAAAATCAAACCAAAGTTAAACCCGGATAAAAAATCTCTTGCGTTTTTCAACGATACGTTTTTTGATCTTTTTGATCCCTGGTGCATTCTTTTTTCATATGAGGGTTTTTGCTTATTTTTATTTTTCAATGATGCGTCTATCCCCAAAAATCATTTTTTGGGAATTGGTGAAAATACAATGCTTCGGGTCTGAAAACCCTTTGAGATGTCAAAGACCCACGAAGTGATTACGAATTATCTGTTCGTTAGCAATCGTATTTACTATTTTAGCTTTTTAAACTGCACTCACAATATTTTACATAATATGCTATCAAACATATAAATTCGTGTCAATTTTTATAATTTGTGAACAATAAACTTTTTTAGCGTGGAATCATTGATGGAAGGGTAGATTTTTACACATTCAATCTTTTTGAAAGAAGGACTTTTTTTCCATCTCAACAGTCAAATATACATAAACAGTTGCTAAAGCAGACAGAGCAAATGAAGATCACACTTCTTACCACAGGCAAAACAGATCAGGATTACCTGAAGAGCGGTATCGAGATATACCAAAAAAGATTAAAGCATTACATCCCTTTTGAGATCAAAGAGATACCTGCCCTGAAAAAAACATCGGGGATGAATGTGGAATCTATTTTGCGCAGAGAATCTGAAATGTTGGAAAAATACCTGGCAAAAGCGGATCAGGTAATTTTGCTGGATGAAAACGGGAAGCATATGGATTCGGTTGGATTTTCAGGGTTTCTTCAGCAAAAGATGAATGCATCGTACCGGGAGGTCTTATTTGTTGTGGGAGGTGCGTGGGGTTTTCACCAAAATACAGTTGAGCGTTCTCATGGAAAGATATCTTTGTCGAAAATGACCTTTTCACATCAAATGATCCGCCTTTTCTTCGTGGAGCAACTTTACCGTGCTTTCACGATCTTAAAAGGCGAATCATATCATAATCTCTGATGAGGATAGAAACCTGAACGTTTTTTTTGACCTATCCTAAAACTTAATCGTTGATCTCTTTTGTGCAGGCAATAGAGGCAATGGTTCCATCGCCAACGGCAGTAGTGATCTGGCGGTATTTCTTACTGATCACATCTCCCACTGCATATACACCCGGAATGCTGGTATGCATCTCATCATCTACCTTGATGTAACCCCAGTCATCCGTTTCTATCGGGTCTTTAATAAAATCGGTATTGGGTTTCATTCCCACAAAAACAAACACCCCATCTGTTTCGAGCATTTCGGATTGCCTGGTTTTCAGGTTTTCAAGTTTTACCTTCATTTTGTCGGAACCGTTTTTGTAAAAACCGCGGGGTTCATGTTCGAGCAGTACGTCGATTTTCGGGTCGGCATAACATTTGTCCTGCGCCGATTTGTTGGCGGTAAGCATGGGTAATTGTTGTACCATGGTGATTTTTGATGCAAATTTGGAGATAAACTCAGACTCCTCCACGGCTGTATTGCCACCGCCAATGATCACAACTTCCTTGTCGTGGTAGTATTTGGCATCGCAGGTGGCACAGTAGGATATCCCTTTTCCGTAATACTCTCTTTCTCCATCAATATTCAGGTAGCGCGGCGATGCACCGGTAGAAATAATGATTTTTTTTGCCCGTATGGTTTCATAACCATCCACCACTACTTCTTTGTTTACCAGGTCTACCTTGTTTACATCAACTGCCAGTTTAAATTTAACACCTGCCGACTTCGACTGTTCCGACATAAAGTGAGATAGCATAAATCCCGGCTGGGGATCAATAAAACCAGGATAGTTGGATACCTGGTGGGTGGTGGTTACCTGCCCGCCCGGCAAAGCCTGATCAATCAGTATGGTATCGATCTTGGCCTGTGCCAGATAAATACCCGCTGCCATCCCTCCGGGTCCGGCACCCAGCACGATTACATCGGTTTCTGTAACCACAGGCTTAATTTTTTGTCTGATCTCTTCGGCACGCTCTGCCGTGATGAGGGTATCAAGGTTTTTGACTATCTCGGTTTTCTTGATGCCGCCTATTAGTCTTTCGCCAGTCTCCTTCCCGTTTTTATAGAAGATAAGGGTTGGAGAGGACTTTACGCCTAACTTTTCTGAGAGCTCGCGGTTGCCTTGTCTGAACATTTTCACAAAGTGAATATCTTCACCATACAATTCTGCAAGACTTTCAAATTTAGGGGCTAAGGCTTCACAGGGTGGACATTCGGTTGAATAAAAATCGAGCACCAGGTTTTCATGCTCCTTTAATTGCTGTTCAAATTCCTCTTGTTTAATTTCTTTCATTACTTTTTGAGTTATTTTAATGGATTTATATATGTACGTATCTATATGTATTGGGTTTAATGCTGCACGTCTTTATTATCAAAATGATTGCCAAAGATAAATTGTGTCAAATTGGCATTTTTCCATCGGTTTTGTTGTCATGCTACATAAACCATTCATAGTATTCGGCAGAGGTTTGAACAAAGCCCAGGGCAGATCGTTGTAAAAAACTATCAAACCGCCCCACATGAAGTTAAAACAATAAAAATCCTCAATAAAACCACATTTGACTGCTTAAAAGGAATAAAATTGCTAAATTTATTCATAGAAAAAATAATAATCATTAAACAACAAGGCAAATGATCAAAAAAGTTTTGGTTGCCAATCGCGGCGAAATAGCAGTGAGGGTAATGCGATCGTGCCGTGAAATGGGAATCCTGTCGGTGGCGGTTTATTCCGACGCCGATCGAAAAGCGATGCACGTATTGTATGCCGACCAGGCGTATCACATTGGCGCATCACCCTCCACGGAATCGTATCTGGATATGGACAAGATCCTGGAGGTAGCAAAAAAAAGTAATGCAGATGCCATTCATCCCGGTTATGGTTTTCTTTCGGAAAACGCACTTTTTTCTGAAAAATGCCAGGCAGCCGGGATTCAGTTTATTGGGCCTGATGCTTATGCCATCTCGCAGATGGGCGACAAGATCACGGCGCGCAAGACCATGATCAGGGCGGGTGTGCCCGTGGTGCCAGGCACCGAAGAAGCCATCTCGTCAGAAGAACAGGCACTTCAGATCATAGACAAAATCGGTTTGCCTGTAATGATCAAAGCCTCTGCCGGCGGTGGCGGAAAAGGGATGCGCCTGGTAAAAAAGCAGAAAGATATCAAAAGCTCGCTGCGGGCAGCTCGCTCCGAAGCAAAATCTGCTTTTGGCGACGATGCGGTGTATGTGGAAAAGTACATAGAATCGCCGCACCACATCGAGTTTCAGATCCTGGCCGATAAGCATGGCAACGTGATCCATCTTTTCGAAAGGGAATGTTCGGTGCAACGTCGTCATCAAAAGATCATCGAAGAAACCCCCTCTCCTATTCTTACAGAAAAGGTGAGAGAAGAAATGGGAAAAGCAGCCGTGGCTGCTGCCAAAGCCGTTAACTACGAAGGAGCAGGAACGATAGAGTTTATCGTAGACAACCAACTAAACTATTATTTTCTGGAGATGAACACCCGCCTGCAGGTTGAGCACCCCATCACAGAGCGGGTGGTGGGCATCGACCTGGTAAAAGAACAAATCCGCATTGCCTCCGGCAATACCCTTTCCTACAAACAGGAAGAACTCAAACAAAACGGACATGCCATAGAGTGCCGGGTGTATGCCGAGGATGCCACACAAAATTTCATGCCTGCCCCCGGAAAGGTCACCCACATTACCATCCCCTATGGTGTTGGCGTAAGGGTAGATGGTTATATTTACGAAGGGTTTGAGATACCCATGTTTTATGATCCGCTTATTGCCAAACTGATTGTTTGGGGACGAAACAGGGCAGATGCCATTGAACGCACCATCAGAGCGTTGCAGGAATTCAAGATTGCCGGTGTAAAAACATCCTTGCATTTTCTTGAAAACATCATGACTGCCAAAGATTTTGTAAAAGGAAACTATACAACCCATTTCATTGAGGAAAACATGCAACATCTGCTGATCAACCATGATGAATGCGACAACGATTGCGAAAACATGGCGGTGATTACCGCTTTTCTGGAGTATACCGCACGCATGGAAAAAGCCTCTCCGGCGGAAATGACCGCACTGAAAAACAACTGGAAAGATTACAGCAGGATCAGAAGTGTGCTAAAACTTTAAACGTATAATTCTTATGTCTTACGAAGTAAAAATCAACAACAAAGTAAAAAAAGTAGAACTTGTACAGTGGGAGGGTTCTTTTGTAAACATCAAGGTGGATGGCAAGGAGTATAAAATGGATTTTGTAAAAGTGGGACAGGGAAACTTCTCCATCCTTCACGAAAACAACTCCCATAATGTAGAACTGATACCGGGTGAAAATGTTAAGAAATATACGGTAAATACCACCAAGCGATCTTACGAGGTAGAGGTGATTGATGCTGAATCGAAATACAGGTCTTCCCGCCTGAAAGGGTTGGAAGAGGATGCAGAAAACACCATTGTAGCCCCTATTCCCGGAAAAGTAGTAAAAATACCGGTATCTGCCGGCGAAAAAGTAGAGATGGGACAGACCCTCATTATCATTTCTGCCATGAAAATGGAAAGTGAGTACAAAGCCAAAAAAGATTCTGTAGTGAAACAGATCAATGTAAAAGAAGGGGATAATGTAGAAGCACGCAAAGTAATGATTGTGCTGGAATAAAATGATTAAAAACCGAAAAATACTTGTGAATATGAAGACAGTTGACAAAATTGACAGACTCTCGAAGATGCATCAGGCTGCCGAACTGGGAGGTGGTCAGGAAAAGATTGATAAAATTCATGCATCGGGTCGCAAGACCGCCCGCGAGCGGATCAAAGAACTGCTGGATAATGGAACCTTTGTTGAGATTGACAAATTTGTGGTTAACACCAATGAAGATTTTAAAATGGAAAAGATACCCGGAGATGGCATTGTGACGGGTTATGGAAAAATTGACGGACGGCTGGTGTATGTTTTCGCCCAGGATTTTACCGTCTTTGGAGGGTCACTGAGCCGCTCCAATGCCAACAAAGTGATTAAGATCATGGATCTGGCGGTAAAGATGGGTGCACCCCTTATCGGTCTCAACGACAGTGGCGGAGCACGCATCCAGGAAGGGGTAGATAGTTTGGCAGGATATGGCGATATCTTCATCCGCAATGTACGTTCCAGTGGGGTAATACCCCAGATCAGCGCTATACTTGGCCCATGCGCCGGTGGTGCCGTGTATTCGCCTGCCATTACCGATTTTATTTTTATGGCGCGCAAAACCAGTTACATGTTCGTTACCGGGCCAGATGTTATCAAAACCGTAACCCACGAAGAGGTGACCAAAGAAGAGTTGGGGGGTGCCATGACTCACAATGCCAAAAGTGGTGTGGCACATTTTACCGCCGACGACGATGAGCAGGCCATGATGATGATCCGAGAACTCACCGGATTTCTCCCCTCCAACAACATGGAAGATCCGCCGGTAAAACCCTGCACCGATTCCCCACACCGTGAAGAGATGAAACTGCGCGATCTTATCCCTGCCGATCCTAACAAACCCTACGACATGAAGGAGATCATCGTGGCAGTGGCAGACGATTACAACTTTTTTGAAGTACATGCTCATTATGCACAAAACATCATAGTAGGATTTGCCCGCCTCAATGGAAAAACTGTGGGTATGGTTGCCAATCAACCAGCCATGCTTGCCGGTGTTCTGGATATTGATGCTTCGGTAAAAGCCGCCCGTTTTGTGCGTTTTTGCGATTCTTTCAATATACCCATTATCACTTTTTGTGATGTTCCGGGGTTTTTGCCGGGTGTTGATCAGGAGCATGGGGGCATTATCAGGCACGGGGCAAAGTTGTTGTATGCTTATGCAGAAGCTACGGTGCCCAAAATTACGGTGATCACACGAAAATCGTATGGCGGTGCATACGTGGTCATGGCCAGCAAACACCTGGGCGCCGATGTAAATTATGCCTATCCTACTGCCGAAATTGCTGTAATGGGTCCTGAGGGAGCCGTTAATGTTTTGTACCGCAACAAACTCAACGACGAGGAAAAAATCAAAACTACCGAAGAATACAAAGAGAGGTTCTGCTCGCCCTACAAAGCAGCTGAATCTGGTCATATTGACGAGATCATCTTCCCACGGCAAACACGCCTGAAACTGATCCAGGCGCTGGAAATGACCGAAAACAAGCGCGAGGTGGTTCCTGCTAAAAAGCACGGGAATATTCCGTTGTGATCTGCATGAACATGCTCATAAAACTTTTTCCAACAAAAAAAAGGCAGGGATGCGATCCCTGCCTTTTTTTTATCTGGTGAGCGTAAGAAAAAACGTCAGTATCTGCCCCAAACATAAGGGTAGCAGCAATGGATTTTCTCAAAAAAGTGATTTACAAAAATCAAATAACTCCCATTAAAACTTTACGAAACTACCCTGAAGTTTTTGATCTCTGGTTTGCAGGTTCACAATATACATTCCCTCAGGCAGGGAAGAAATATCTATTCCCGGATTTTCGGTATCTTTCATTTCAACTACTGTAACGAGTTCGCCCAGCATATCAAAAATCTTCACGGTGATTTTTTCCTGCTCCGCAAAGGGTATATCCATGTAAATCTTTTCAGTGGCAGGATTGGGGTAAATGTTCAGATCTCCATTTGCCCAAAGATCTTCAGCGGTATGCATGCCCGGGCCCAGTTCTATGAGGTCGGCCGGACCGGTTATCCCATAAACCCTTTCCGCAGCATACACTGTGATGAGTTCTTCGGTAAATGTATGGGTATAGGAGCTCCCTTCTCCGATGATCTGTGTAAGTTCTTCATCGGCATACCATCTCAGGGAATCGCTTCCCAATGCTTCCACGGTGATCTGATTTCCCGGATCTGTGTTTACCTGCTCCATGTCTACCGGCAGAATAAGAGGTTGGGCAATGACCACCACATCGTCCACCAGCGAGCTCCCTTGTCCGGCTTTGCTGAACTGCTGAATTCCGAAATGATATTTTCCGGATTGTCCGATTTCGAAACTGCTTTCAAGGGCTTTGTAAGGTTGATTAGGTTCGGTCAGGGATATTTCCTCCAGGATGGTCTGGTTCATTGCTTCCGGGAAGGGGGAATCGCCAACAGCCATTTTCAGGTTATGATCTCCTGATCCGAGGCGGTAATAGAAAGCTGCCTTGTAGCGCAGGTCTTCATTCAGGTCGTAACATCCGCTGATTACCCAGTCGTTTGCTGGTTTTGAAGTGTTTCCGGTAAAATAGACCAGGTAATTGTGTCCGCTAAACGATAATCCCGGGTCGTTTACCCTGATACCCCAGTACCGGTTGTCGTTGTTTACGTTGAAGATGCTCCAGTCGGTCTCGCGCAGTGAAAAAACAGTTTCAAAATCCTGTATAAACCAGCTTCCCGGTTGTTGCAGGTCCACCCTGCTGGCAAAGATGGCAAAACTGCCCTGATTGTTGCTGGCAACATCATCACCCGGTATTTCGAGTTCATAATCGAACAGAACACGTCCCTGCCCGGTCATATCGGCATCAAAGGAAATATCTGTTTTCTGAAGCGGTTCCATTGCCGGTATTTCCAGCGTGAGGGTTTGCTCACCAGCGTTGCCGGCTATGGCAACCTGCATTTCACCGGCGGGCAAGGCTTCCGAACCCAGGTTGCGCAATGACGCCCTTATGGGGGTTTGTTGGTTAAACTCGCATGGAGATACCTGTGCTTCTATTGTGTTGACAACGGCATCTGCAACAGGCGCTGTTTTCAGTGCCAGATCATCTACCAGAATAAAGCGGTGAAATGCCGGACTGTAAGCATGCCAGGCAAAAAAGTAGTTTCCCGTTTCAGGAACAGAAAAAGCATAGGTAACGCGTCTGAAATTTTGATTGATCATTTCTTCTTTTACATCCAGCACTTCAATGATATGGTCGGGATGGGGTTCGGAGGCAATACCAAAATCCATGCTTTCAGGATAATCGGCAGAGAAGATACGGTAATAATAACTTACATTGTAAACTGTTTCTGCTTCCAAACGGGCACATGATGAAAAGAGCCAATCGTCGGCACTGTTGTCCTCGTTGTAAGTATAGTAAAGTACCTTTTCTCCCGAGAAAGAGAAGTTGGTGAAGTTGGTGCCCAGATCCCATCTGAAGCCGTCGCTGTTTTCATCAGAAAAACTGAATCCTGTTTCATCCAGGTTTTCGTAATCTTCAAAAGTAATGTAGATATCTTCTGTTTGGGGAAACATGGTGGTATTCCGGAATGTTATTTCCAGCGAATTGTTTTCATTCATGGGTTCTTCTGCCTCTTCTGGCAGTTCTACCAACGCTTCGAGAATATACTCACCATATTTTCTGAGGTCCACATTCACATCAAAGGAAACCACATCACCGGTATTCATTGTGATTTGCTGAACCTGCTCACCTGTTTCGCTGATGTTTCCGTCGGGATCGATTACTTGATAGGTTAATGTTACCGGATGATCAAAAACATCGTTTCCTGAATTTTTGTAGGAAAATCTCACAGGAGTTGATTCTGAGATTCCACAGGCATCTGATTGTACCTGAATAGAATCCATGGCCAGGTCGAGATCGTAATTTCTGGTTATGCTGAAATCATCCAGGAATATCCATGCCTGATCGGCATCGCTGTAATGGTGAAATCCGATGTAATATGTTCCGTTCTCGGGCGGACTAAACGTAATGGTTGCTTTCTGATAGTCAATGCCGCTGCTGAACGTTTCATCCCACAGCAGTTGGGTCATGGTTCCGGAGTCCTGGCTGGTTCCCAGATAAACAGACATTTTTTCAGTGGCACTTGCTGTGCGACCGGTATAATGGAAGTTAAGGAGATACTTCTCGTCCTTGTCCATTTGGAAACAATTGGAGAATAGCCAGTCGTCGGCTGCTTCTTCGGTGCTTCTTCCCGATCTTACAGAAACTTCGCCAGACAAGGCAAAATCATTGTTCTTTCTTAATACCCAGGTAATCGGTAAACCGTCAGAGGCAATATCGCTGTTGGCATTCTCGTACCACCAACCCAACAACGGATCCATCAGGCGGCTATGTCCATCAATTTCAGTCATCTCAAAATCATTGAAATACAAATCGTCCTGGGTAAGGTCAACACTGGTATTTCTGATAAAATCTGTAAGGGTATCATTTACAGGTTCTTCATCCTCCGGATGTAAGACCTGAGCGTTGAGTTCATAAATGGTATTCAGTTGAGATAGATCCACTTCAAATGAAACGGTGTCGATTGCCTGCGATGGCAGCAGTTCCTGGTAGACTATCTCATAAAGTTCATTCTCTCCTTCCTCTGTTGTAGCTATGAGTTGGATGGTTGCCTCATTGATATCATTGATACCCCGGTTTTTCAATACGACTTCAACCGGTGTTTGTGCATCAAAAGCATTGCATCCAAAAGTTTTCTGATCAATGGAAAGGATGGTGAGATCGGTATTTTCTGCTTTTTCAATGGTAACATCATCAATAAAGCTTTGTACAGAGGAGGGAGGATTCGTGGAAACATAAAATCCTATATGGAAAATACCGGTATGGGGAGCGACGACCACATATTCACGATGCGTGTACTCAAACTTATCAATGTGCACGTAACCAAACTGTTGAAGTGTATCTTCCACCTGTGTACCTTCCATCAGATAGATATCATACTCATCCTGGTCGTTGGTACCTTGTGTGGCTGTATAGAAACTGATGCGGTAGGTGTTTCCTTCTTCCATTCTCAGGCAGTTGGTTATGAGCCAGTCGTTGGTAACGCCGGGGTTCCCGTCACCGGAGGCTCCCCTGTAGTAGTTCATGGAGTTGGGGCGCGAATAAGACTGCCCCGCCACACCATAGTGTCGCCAGGTATGAGAATCGTTGTTTACATTGATGATGGTCCAATCAATGTCTTCTTCGCTTTCCAATCCGTCGAAGTTGGTAAAAAATGACTGTACTTCAAGATCTACCAAAGAATTGCTGGCAGGCAATACGGTTTGATTGTTACCGGGTTTTTCATCATTGGGCAGCAAGGTGGTAAGGGTAAGTTCATATTCACCATAGAAACTCATATTGGCAGTAAATTCCACCTCACCTTCTTCGAGTGATTGCAGTGTACCGTTAAAAGTTTCTGTATAGTTAAATGATTGGTCTGTTTGGAAGTGATAAACCTCTAACTGAAGATCAAAGTTTTCCTGGGGGTCTAGCCCCATGTTTGCAAAGGATGCTGTGATGGATGTTTCTGCTGAGAAATCACAACCGGAAGCATTGATGGTAAGATCATCGGCGGCAATGTCATTGAAAACCATTCGCTCAACAATAATGTTATCGAGATAAATAAACCGGTGATCAGGTTGGCTGGTTACCTGAAAAGCAATGAAGTAATTTCCTTCTTCCTCTACAGAAAACTGTGGGAGTTCGGTTAAAAACTCTTCATTATCGAAATTTTCAAGATCAACAAGCAATTCAGTAAACGCTTCGGGGTTATCAGATTGGCCGATCCATACCTTCATACTTTCGGGAAAGTCGGATGTCCAGGCCCTGTAATCGAAAGAAAGCCGGTAATTCTCCCCCGGTGTCAGAAACATACAATTGCTGATCAGCCAGTCGTTGCCTTGCTGCTGTGTTTCCACACCATCCTCAGCAGGGTTGAGCACGCCATATCGCATGGTGTTGGCACCATCACTGGCAAACTGGTTTTCCCCGTCGGCAATACGCAGCATCCAGGATGATCCATCGTCATTGGCATTGATGATCTGCCAGCCGATTTCGGCAACATCTGCAATTCCTTCAAAACTATTTTCGTAACTATCTTCTGAAACCATCCAGCTATCAGAGACGATCTGTCTTTCAAAGTGATTGTTGGCGGGTAACATGTCATTGGGGTGTTCAACAGATGCTGAAAAAGTAAATTCGAATCCTTCAGAAAGGTCTGCGAAAACTTCGAGGTCTTCCTGCATGCCCGGATCCAGGTTTTCCAGTTCCAGGGTTCCTTCTGACAGTGTATCCTGGTTCTTGTTGGTGACCATATAAGCAATCTCCAGGTCCTGTACCGCCTGCTGTCCCTTGTTTTCAATGGTGACAAAGGCAGGGGTTTGCGCTGAAAAGCTGCATCCGGAGACCAGAACATTAAAATCTGTAATGGCCAGGTCAACAGTTCTTTCGGCAATGCCTGAAATGACAAGAGAGAAAGACTGGCGTTTGTTTTGCTCGTTGATCAGGTCAACGAGTTGTCCTTTATGGGTTACCTCTACCAGGTACTCACCCGGATCGGGAAGCATGATTTGAATTTTTTCTACATTATCTGCCTGGTTATCGCCCTGGATTGCAGCGTCGGCAGGGTTATCAGGATCTAACCTCCAGGGATAAAAAACCTGCTGGTCATCCAGTCTGGTAATCCTCAGATCAAGGTCATTAACCAGTGTGGGTGTTCTGTCGTTGAGAACCGGTTCCTTCACCTCTCCGGGTACATCTGTCCATACGAGCGTTGCCTCCAGGGGTTTGCTTCCATTGGAGTAAACAGTCCTGGTGTAGGAAGGCACGGCATCCTGCACCAGGTTTCTTTCCTGTATGATGGTGTTGTTATCTTTTTCGGGCAATATTCCGGCAGCTGCTTCAATATCGGGTAATCCCCATCCGTATTTGTAATCAGGTCCCGGATGAGGTCCTGCTTCTCTGGCGGTATGTATGGCAAGCGCTTTCACCGTTGATGCCCTGAGATAATCTCCATAAAGGCGGTGGTTGAGTTGCTGCAGCAGAATCAAAGATCCTGTAATGGTAGGTGCCGCCATAGAAGTACCGGTAAGTCCGGCATAGCTTTGATCGTCATCTACCCATGTAGAGAGCAAACCCTGCCCTTTGGCAGAAAGGTCGGGTTTGATCCGTCCGTCGTCGGTTGGTCCGGTGCTGGTAAATTCACTAATCTGAACACTTTCCGGCCCCGAGTAATCAGAGGCATCTGCCACCGAACCAATGGTTAAAACGTTTTTTCCCAGCACCAGTGACGAGATCATATCGTATCCTTGTTCACCTCCGTCGGGAATTCTGGAATCGGTTGATTTCACCCACGCCCCCACATCGTGGTTGTAAACATTATACTCCTCACCCTCTTCCGGACCAGTATCCAGGGCATCATTTCCTGAAGCATGCACCTGCAGGTAATAGGGCGCCAGATAAGTGATTTCGTCTCTCACCCGGGTTTCTTCGGTATAAAACCCGAACTTATAATCCTCGGTGTCGCTGATCCTGGTGTCACCGTACCACCACCACAGGTTGGTCATGAAGAGCCATCCTGTAGGTCTGCCATAAGAGTGATTGGAGATGAGCAATCCGTTGGTGGCTGCTTCAATCATCTCGGTTTCATCTTCGGTAAATGTATATGCGTGAAGGTTGGCCTGGGGCGCCATCCCTTTTGCGGTAGGTACCAAACCTGCCGAAACCATTGTGCCAGCAACATGGTTGGAGTGGCCACTCATAAAACCATCATCATCCATTTGTGTGGTACGTCCGCCAAACTCCTGATGGGTGTGCCGCAGTTTACCACCATCCCAAATACCCAGGGTCATATCTTCTCCGTTGAGATCGAGTTCTGATACTCCTCCACTCCAAAGGTTGTTGGTTTTTAGTGTGCGGGCACCAAAAAGGTTGTAGGTTTGATAATAAATGGGCTCACCACGCTTGCTGAACCCCATGAGCTGAACAGTGATCAGCGAATCGCGATAAAGTGTGTCACCTGCCTGGCGTGCAAAGAAAGATTTTCTATCCACCTGGTTTTGCTCCCATTTAAAGCTGTTCTCTACCCAAAGATCAGAGAGTTTTTTTACCCTGTCGGCAGGTATCTTTTCGCTGGCTTTAAATTGTTGTGCAGAAAGGAAGAGGGGAAGGATGAAAAACGTCAACGCAATGTATCCTTTCAGGATTGTCATTTTTTTCATAGTACCGGATGTGTTGTTATTGATATTCAGATTTTTGAACCATATACCCAAGTGGGGTTTACTGCCAATCATTTTTTTCATGAATTTTTTATTATCTGTTTGTCCATTTCAAGAGACGCTCAATTGAAGGGTGTCAAAACTATTATTGTTTGATAAAAGACCGGGTTTCTGATCCATCGTCAAAAATCACACTGATGAAGTATATCCCGTTTTGAAGATCAGATACCGGCAATGATGTTTGATGGGAAGCAGGTTCGGTTTTCAGTAATAATTGTCCTTTGATATCTGATAAACGCACCTCAACAGGTATCTCTGTAAATGTTAACTTCAGGTTTTTGCTGGCAGGGTTGGGATATACAGCGAATTTTTGTTGTTCAGAGAGACTTTGTATTTGCGTACCCAAAGAGAAAACCAGGTTGTATTGCTCAACGAAAGAGGGGGCTTCGGCTGTAACGGTTATGGTGGCCGTTCTTTGCTCTTCTGTCCCATTGATATCGGTTACCTGTTCGGTGATATGTGTAGCAAAAGGACTTTGCGCAGTTGCTTCTACCGTTGGATGCTGATTGTCTCCGGGAATGTAATCAATCTGATAGGTAAACACTTCAGGATCAAAATCTTCAAACACAGACCCATCGATCAGAATTTCCTGCAGCAGCGCATTGGTGTGTTGCATACGCATGTTGACGGTATACACTGCTGTATAATCAGGATCCTCTGCTACAACAGAGATTTCAGTTTTCCCCCAGAATCCACCAGGTTCAGGAGCCTGAAACTCAGAAACTGTAGCGGTAGCATTTTCATCCGCTGCCAATGCAGTGATCTCCGGTAATTCTTCATCATAAGGCACAATGTATTCATATTCGAAGGTTTGACTGTCGAAATTTTCAAGCTCATTGCCATCCAGAAAGATATTGACAAGGGTTGTATCGTTATTCATCAGGCGAAAAGTAAAAGCATATTCACGTTGGGTGGTTTCGTCTTCCGAAGTAACCATTACCCTGGTCGTTCTCTCTTCCTCAGTGCCAGATAAAGAGGCAGCCTGGATGATTACTACATCAGCAAAACTACTGGCAGGAGTTGCATCCGTTTCAGGAACTTCATTGGTAGCATGAGGAAGTGGAATAAGGTATTCCGTTGTTTCCGGGTTGAAATCAGAGAATGGATCATTGTTAAAAGATACCGATTGAAGATTGGCATCAGATGAGGGCTGACGGAGTTTAACGAGAAAAACATCGAAGCTACCCCAGGCGTTAAATGTTGTTTCACCATAATTGAAAGCATCCTGGTGGCGTCCGATAACATAAGTATGCATCTGAGGAGAAACCGCCATCTGACCGACAGCATCATTGGTGCCGGAGCCAAAGCTCATGGCCTGCAGTATGTTGCCTTCAATGTCGGCTGCTGCCCAGAAACCATCGGTCGATTCTTCAATAGAGGTCAGGGATATATCTTCACTGAGTTGCATGGCACCCCTGAAATTACCCGCCATCATAAAATTATCATCTTCGGCATAGATCAATGATTTGATTTCGTCATTTTCCTCCGGATCACCATAGTTTTTCCCCCACTCCCATTCATGGGTATCACCATTGATTTTTATGATGAAACCATCACTACGAACCGGATTTTCGGTTAAAAGAAAAGCACCCGGACCAATTAAAATATCTGTCCTGTAAGACCCTGCCAGATAAATATCCTGTTGTGCATCAAATTCCAGGTCGAAGCATCTAACGCCAGTAATAAGATTTGCTTCGGTTGCCATAAAAAGATGCGACTGATAGTTTCCCTGCAGATCGAACTCAACCAGCGCAAGTCCCCCCTGATCGGGTCTGGCGGATATATTTCCATTGATGTCGAGGGTGTCGGAATATCTGACCGTAAAATACAATTCATCTTGCTGATTTACATTGATGGCCATGGCATTCTCTGTTCCACCAAATGCAGAGTTCCAGTGCCATTGGTATGCTCCATTGGCATCGAGCTTAAAGACCAGGGCATTTCCAAGATTTTCGAACGGTGTGGGGTCTCTAACTTCCACTCCATCAATATTCGCAGAATTTCTGAAACCGGTAGACAGATAAACGCCACCGTAGTCATCAACAGCGAGGCCATGTGTACCACCTACGGTTACAAACCCTGTAGCATTGGAGGTGGTGATGGGTTTTACCCATTCCAGAACGCCGTTATCCCTGTATTTGGCAATAAAAAATGACCGGTATTCAGCATTGAGGGTTATTTCGGAAAAATCGGCAGAACCAAAAACCGTTTCCCCTCTGAAATCACCCAACAAATAAATGAATCCGTTTTTGTAAACACTTTTAAATCCATTCACACCCTGAATACCATCTGCCTGGGCAGTTACCGTCCAAAGGGTCTCGTTGTCAGGAGAAATTTTTGAAAAGAAAAGACTGTTTCTGATCGAACCTACCTGCAAGGTATCCTGATTGATGGCCAATCGTGTTTTGAAAAAACCTGTTATGTATGCATTCCCATCAGGATCAGCGGTGACACCTTCTCCAAATAAAATATCAGGAGAGCTCACATGATTGATCCAATGGGTAAGATTTTGCTGTGAGAAACTTTTGGTGATAAGGATGAGTGTAAAAATGATGATCAATGGGGTAATTTTTCTTTTCATGGGAAGAGAATTTAGAAACGAAATGATGTTCAGCGTTTTGTTTTATCAGGATAACTTTAGATTTTTCCTTTTTCTTGCAGAAGGGAGGAAAACATTTGCAAAGATATGCATTTGCTGTTAAAACCATGAATAACAGGGAGGGATGAACCCAGGTAAATAAAAAGACAATCTTGGTTTGTCGATAAAAGAGTTACATCCAACTGTCAAAACAAGGGTTTCCACTTTGGTTATTTTTCCGGCAGTTTTTTATTTTCCAATGGAAGGAAAAATAAAGGTCGAAACCACTTACAGAAGAGGGGGTAAAAACCTCGTTGGCGATGTTGGTACCGAGGGTAAAAAACCCTATCCTGAGCGCCAAACCGGGTCGTAACTGGCGGTAGCGATACAATGAAAGGGGTGCTGACAACGAAAACCATGATGTTTCGTACCGGGGGGTGAATATCAGTTGCGAAGGACGAGCCACACGGGGTTGGAAAAGCGGAAGATCATGAATGAGCAGCAAACCCAGAAAAACATTTCTCCCTGCATAATAATCTGCCTGCATGCTGATGGCGGTTGGGAGATACAACCAATACTGCTGGTTGGGGGTATTTTCTATACTGCCGTTGATCAGGCGGTTCTGAAGATCCTGTATCATTTCATCCAGGTTGTCGTAATCACCTAATGAAGGATTATGGTGCAATAATGCAACGTTTTGTGCTTCAATTGTTCTTGTATTTTGCTGCCAGGAGATGGCGCCCAGATCGAGCAAAGATACTCCGGCCATGAAATCATAGGGTTGCGGGGTGTTTTTGTCGTATAATCTTCCCGAAAGGGGTCTTATGTCCTGATAAGGAGGTTTTATCCAGCTCATGCCCAGATCAAAAGCCATCCCTCTTCCCTTTATCAGGTCTTCAGTGGTGGTCCGAAACTGATCCTGAGCAAGAGGAATGGCAAACTGCAGCGAAGCATTTACGTTATCAATCTGAATGTTTCTGTCGCTGTGAACACCATAAGTGATTTCATCTGTTTGTATGGAGACCGATTGAATCCCCCATAAGCGTTTGGCAGTAATGCCTGCAACAATTTTATCGAATAACGGCCCGTTATGCGTAAGGTTCAGGGCATAGGTCAGTCCCACTTCCGTCCATCCCATTGATGCTGCGGCAGAGGGTACAGGTTCTGAAAATACAATATCCTGAAGAGAGGGGTAAGAAAGTCCTTCCACAAAAAATGTAACAACATTGGATGGGATGTTTTGAATATGGGAAACATTCCTGATGCCTGAGATGAACCCGATGGAGTGTTGGTTGAATGTAAAACGAAATGCCGGGCCATTCATACGGAAATGCTGATAGGCATAGTCTCCGGCCGGAAGCGGGTCTTCGGGGAACAGGTCGCCCTGGAAGAGGTTGGCAAATGGTTGGCTGCCGAAAACAGCCAAAGGGCGAATGGTGGTAAGATCGGTGTTGTAATAATTATTCTGGAAACCGCCAGAGGTGTTGAAAAGACTGAGATCGAAACACCATGGATTGGCAAAAACAGCGGCAGGATTGATGATGGCTCTGTTGATTCCCGACTGACTGTCAGATACAATGCCAGGCATATCCTGCCCCTTTGCAGCAAAGGCAGCAAAAAGAAATGGCAAAAGAATGCTCTGCAGAAACCGTAAAGGGTGAATCGGTTTTTTCAAAATACAAATACTTGTCAAAAAAAAAGATACATGATTAACGTTTCAACTTGCATATTGTTGATATATGCCTGTACTCATGGCTAAGTGGAATTTGCAATTCCGCTTTCCAGCAACTGTCTGCCCCACCTGTCATTTGCACGTCAGTAGGATTCCTGAAGGTTGGGAAGGGCGAGGATTGAATCAACAATGGAGAAGTAAAAGGAAAAAAGATTGGCTTGCTCTACCTGTCATTTGCAGGGCTATGGTTGCTGCATGATGTGAATAAATTGCTCCTTTATTTCAAAAAAAATTTCCTCTCCTACCCGGGCATCCTTATTGGAATGGATGACCAGATCCGTAATTTCTCCTTCTGAGCTCCTTACCCTGCAAATAAATTCGTTGTATTCTCCATAAAACCGCATGGATACAATTTCTCCCCTGAAAGCATGCCTGCCACCATTTACAAAATTGAATGCCTCTGGCCGTATGCTCAGATTCACTTTTTGCTGTGCTGAAAAAGAGTGCCTGAAGGGGATAAGACCCATGGGGGTTTGAAGTCCATCAGCAATCGTTAAAGCACTGATCAGGTTTGTCTTCCCGAAGAAACCTGCTACATACTGATTGACAGGATGATGGTAAATGGCATGCGGACTACCCGTTTGGATAAGCTCGCCCTGCCTGATCAGGGAAATAGCATCTGAAATGGCCAACACATCTTTGGGTTCGTGCGTGACAAAAACCGAGGTTGTTTGTGTTTTTTTGATGATATTGAAAATATCGTCGCGCATTTGGTTTTTCCGCATGCTGTCTATGTTGCTGAAAGGTTCATCGAAAAGGATCAGTTCTGGTTGGGGGGCCATGGCTCTGGCCAGTGCCACCCGTTGTTTTTGTCCGCCTGAAAGCTGATGGGGATATCTTTTTTCCAACCCTTGCAGACCGGTAAGTTGAAGTGCCTGGTTTGTTTTATCGGATGCTGTTTTTTTGTCAGACTTAAAAAGTCCGAACATAATATTTTCCCACACAGTTTGATGAGGGAACAAGGCATAATCCTGAAATACAATACCCACCTTTCTTTTCTGGGGTGAAACAAATTTACCTTCGCCGGCAACTGTTTGTCGGTTCAAAACCACCGAACCGGATGAAGGGACTTCGAACCCGGCAATCAACCGCAGCAGGGTTGTTTTCCCGCATCCGCTTTCACCCAGCAAAGCATTGATCTCACCTTTACGCACCGTAAGGTTAAAATCTTTAACAGCCCACTCTTTGGAACCTTTGTACCGTTTTCCCAGATTTTGAAGTTGAAGAATGTTCATCTGTTTATAATTTGATTAAGTCGGTCAGATGGAGCTCGCCAAAACTCCGGTTTTGTCTTTTTGTCCATGCCACGAATGATAATCATCCGCGTGTGTGTCAATAGTATTGTCATGGCTCGGTTCATCATTTTTCCTTTCCGGATATCTTATGAAGAAGCATCACCGGCAAAATACCGATGATCACAATTATAACTGCAGCGGGTGAAGCCTCGGCAATCCTTTCATCAGAAGCAAATTCAAAAGCTCTGATGGCCAAGGTATCAAAATTAAAAGGTCGCAATATAAGGGTCAGGGGCAGCTCTTTCAGGGTATCAATAAACACCAGCAGAAAGCCGGCCAGCAAAGCCCCCCTGAGCAGAGGCAGGTTGATATGCCACAGGGTTGCCCGGTCCGACCGTCCGAGCGAGCGCGATGTTTCATCCATGGATGGAGAGATCCCCTCAAACCCGCTGCTTGTATTGTTGTATCCCACCGTAAGAAACCTTACCACATAGGCGAATACCAGTGCATACCAGGTGCCCGTAAGGATCATTCTGAAAGGCATCCAGGATATCAGCAGCGCATCCAGAGATAACAGAGCAGATAATATACCTACGGCAACCACTGCTCCGGGCAATGCATATCCCAGAGTGGCAATACCTGCAGCCTGCCGGATCACTTTGCCGGGAAAAGTTCTTACCGTAAAACCAATGAAAACTGCTGCCACCATCACCAGCACAGAAGCAGTACCAGCCAGCAAAAAACTATTGAGTACCAGTTCATAGAATCGCTGCTGTATCCAGGTGTCAGATTCCAGAAAAGACCAGTAAACCAACATGGAAAGAGGAATGAGAAACCCAAGCAAAAAGGGAATGAAACATGCCAAAAAGGCCAACAAAGAAGATATCTTTTTTAAACGAGCAGGTGCCACAGGCCGGTTTTGATCGCCTCCACTATGAAAGCGCATATGGCGGCGTTGAAATTTCTCGGTAAAAATGAGGATAAAAACGAACAACATCAAAAATGCTGACAATTTGAGCGCGCTTCCCGGATTGCCAAAGTTGAACCAGGCCTGAAAAATACCCGTTGTAAAAGTATCGATACCAAAATAATAGACAAGACCATAGTCGTTGAGTACCTCCATAATCACAAGCGAAACACCCGCAACGATGGCAGGTCGTGCCATGGGCAATGCTACCCTTAAAAACACAGAACCCGGTTTTCTTCCCAGTGAAGCAGCTACTTCCAGAAAAGTAGTTGACTGTTTGGCGAAGTACGTACGCGTAATCAGAAAAACATAAGGGAAAAGCGCAAGGGAAAAGATTACTATGGCACCTGGCATCGATAAGATATCGAAAAAAAGATGCTGTCCGGTATGGATGCCAAAGTTTTCCCTGAAAAAAAGGTAAACGGGAGAGGTGAAATCAAGAATCCCGGCCCATGTAAACCCACTGATGTAAGCAGGCAAGGCGATGGGCAGTATCAAGGCACGGCTGAAAAAAGTTTTTCCCGGAAAAGAATACATGGTTGTGATCCATGCCAGCCCAGTGCCCATGATGAAGGTTAGCACTCCCACTCCAATGGACAGAATCAGTGTGTTGAGGATATAACGCGGCAGGAGATTCCGGGTGATGTGCGACCAGATATCATCGCCCGGCTGAAGGGCATTGGAAAAAACGATGATTAGCGGCACAGAAATAAGCAATGCAAGTATGAAAGTACCCACAACCCATCCGTTGGTGATCATCTTTTTGACTTGATAAAACCTATTTGACAGGGAGTAAGGCATTGAAAAACATCTTGTTAAAAGTTTATCATTTTATCCGAATTCAATTACTTTTATTGCTTGCTGGTAAAAGCCATTTGACGGGGTTTGCTTGTCTTTATAAGAATGTTTCCGGTTAACTCGAAACTAAACATTTGCATTTCCAAAGGTTTTGCCCGGGTTGCAGCAGCGGTCCTTACCTCCAACCTGCCTGATCAAAAATGATCATGCTTTTATCGAGGTGTTCTCCCAGTTCATCCAGCGGCAAAGTATCGGGTTTAAAATCTCCCCATCCTGTTAACAATGGCGACCATTCTACATTTTTATTCACCGGGTATTCGTAAGTTTCATTTGTAAAGGCTTCTTGTGCCTTGTTGTCCAGTAAAAACTCAATCAGTTTTTGTGCATTGGCGGTATTGGATGAATGGGCAGTGATGGCGGCTCCGCTAATATTGATATGCGCACCCCTGCCCTGCTGATTGGGGAAGAAAATGCCTGCCTGTTTTCCCACTTTCTGCTCTTCAGGATTGGATGAGTTGAGCAATAATCCCATATAGTAAGTATTGACGATGGCTACATCACCAATGCCGGCTGCAATGGCTTTCACCTGATCGCGATCGTTGCCTTTGGGTTCCTGTGCCATGTTCGCCACAAGTTTACGGGCCCATTGTTCTGCCTTTTCTTCGCCCACGTGGGCGATGACAGATGCCATAAGGGTTTGGTTGTAATGATTCTGCGATGATCTTACCAGCACCCTTCCTTCCCAGATACTATCGGCAAGGGATTCGTAAGAATTTAATAAAGCAGGATCTACCCGCTCTTTGTCATAAACAATCACGCGTGCACGCTTTGTAAAGCCTGTCCAGTAAAAATCTTTATCATGCAAATAACCAGGTACGATGTCTGATAAGTTATCAAAATTCACAGGCTGTAGCAATCCTTTCTCTTTTGCAATAATCAAACGTCCTGCATCAGCAGTAATCAGGATATCGGCAGGAGTGTTCTCTCCCTCCATCTCCAGGCGATTGAGCAACTGGTCGCTGTTGGCTTTTACCAGATTGACCTTAATGCCCGTCTGCTGAGTAAATTCTCTGAATAGATTCTCATCCGTCTGATAATGACGACCTGAATAGACATTGACCTCTTCCTGACCATTACTGCATCCCTGAAGGAAGATGATAACCGAAAGAAGAGCAAAAAAAATAAGTTTGAGACTTTTCATCATTTGTATAGTTTTAAAAAAGTTTGGTAATTTAAAATTAAGGAAAAACAACAACATATATATCCTAGTAATCACTTTTAGGGCAAAAAGTTTTATAAACAACGATTTTTCTTTTCCATCCAATGCATTTTTTCATTTCCGGATATAGCACCATCAGAGTTCAGAAAGCAGCTACTTAAACAAAAATAATATCCTTGTGTTAAAATCTTGTTTTTATGTTTTTCCAACTTCACCAAAAAAACCTGATCATGAAAATAAAGATGAAAATACAGATAGTAAAAATATTATCCTTATCTGCCTTATCCCTGTTTTCTTTAATCGCCTTTCAGTTTTGCACTCCTGCTGAGATTAAGGAGATACAGGAATTTAGTCCCAACTACTCCAAACTGGTAACCACACTTTCCTCTGACAATTTTGAAGGTCGCGCACCTTCTACTCCCGGAGGAAATAAGACAGAGGCGTTTATTGAAGCCGAGTTTCGGCGCCTAGGTCTTTTGCCGGCAAATGACGGTAGTTTCAGACAAACGGTTCCTTTGCTTGAAATAGAAGGATCAGATTTTACTGATATGGTGGTAAAGTCAGAGAATGATACCGTCGCCTTTGAATATCTGAACGATATGGTGGTGGGATCAGCAAGACTTTCAGACAGTATCTCCCTTCGCAATTCAGAATTGGTGTTTGCCGGTTATGGCATTGTAGCGCCCGAATATAACTGGAACGATTATGAAGGCATAGATGTGCAGGGCAAAACGGTTGTGGTACTGGTCAATGACCCGGGATTTGCCACACAGGATGAAGATGTTTTTACGGGCAACGCCATGACCTATTATGGCAGATGGACATACAAGTATGAAGAAGCCGCCCGGCAGGGAGCAGCAGGCATCCTGGTGATACACGAAACCGAACCTGCTTCCTATGGGTGGGATGTGGTGCGCAACTCATGGTCTGGTCCGCAATACTATATGGGAGGACCCAGAGAGGTAGAACCTGCTTTGGTGGAAGGATGGATTCATTACGATACCGCAGTTTTGATGATGGAGATGGCAGGATTGTCGCTGGAAATGGTTAAAGACATGGCGCTGTCCGATGATTTTCAACCATTCCCCTTAAACATGAGTATGTCGGTTGATTTTAAAGTAAATTACGTGCAGAGCGAATCAGACAATATTATGGGTTATTTGGAAGGCAGGGAAAGACCCGACGAATATATTCTTTACATGGCGCACTGGGATCATCTCGGTATGGTGGAAACTGATGATGGCGTGGATATCTATAACGGCGCTATTGACAATGCCACCGGAACAGCTGCGCTCATGGTGATCGCAGAAAAATTTGCCAACCTGGAACCTGCCCCTGAAAGATCAGTTGTATTCATTGCACTTACCGCCGAAGAATCCGGATTGATCGGTGCAAAATACTACGCCGAAAATCCCATCTTTCCACTTGAAAAAACCGCCGGAGGCATTAATATGGATGGACTGAATGTTTATGGACCTACACACGACATTGAGGTAGTGGGTTACAGTTCTTCAAATATTCAGAGATTTCTGGAAGAACAGGCAGAAAAACAAGGCCGCGAAGTCAATCCTGAACCCTACCCCGAAAGAGGATATTTTTACCGCTCCGATCATTTTCCTTTTGTGAAAAAAGGTGTTCCTATGATTTATGCCAACAGTGGCAATGATTTTATTGGACGCGATGAGGAATACGCCCAAAAAGTTCAGGAAGATGCCCAAGGCAGGTATCATAACCCCAACGATGTGATAACAGATATGTGGGACTGGAAAGGGCTGGATCAAAACCTTTGGCTCTTTTATGAAACAGGCATGGCGCTTGCCAATGATACCTATTGGCCCGAGTGGAATGAGACCTCTGAATTCAGAGCCGAAAGAGAAATGTCAGCCGATATGCGCCAACCCTGAATTTAGATTTATAAAATTTTACTGCCCCTTCCTCAACGTAATCCTTAAAAATTGTGTACGTTTGTAATACGTTTTCACAAAAAGAAGGAGGATATCATGGCCGTTTATCAATCAGAAGACACCATTTGTGCCATTGCCACTGCTGCTGGCACCGGCGCCATAGCAGTACTGCGTGTTTCAGGAAAAAATACTTTTGATATCATACAAAAGGTTTTCTACCCTTATGCTCATAAAGACCCCCGTGAAATACCTGCCCAACAGGTGGTTCTGGGTCAGATAAAAGAAGACGGAAAACCCATTGATGAGGTTCTTCTCACCAAATTTGAGAATCCCAATTCCTACACAGGAGAAGACCTGGCAGAGATCTCCTGTCACGGATCCTGGTTCATTCAACAGGAAATATTGCGGGTACTCATAGATCAGGGATGCCGCATGGCCAGCCCCGGTGAGTTTACCCTTCGCGCTTTCCTCAACGGTAAGATGGATCTGTCGCAGGCAGAAGCCGTGGCAGACCTGATCGCATCCAACTCCTCCACATCGCACACTTTGGCTTTCAGGCAGATGCGCGGACATTTTTCAGAACGGATACAACAACTTCGCGCACAATTGCTGGATTTTGCCTCACTGATTGAACTGGAACTCGATTTCAGTGAAGAAGATGTGGAATTTGCCAATCGCGAAAAATTGACCGAACTGCTTACCACCATCAAAAAAGAACTCACGCAACTCATCAAATCTTTTTCACTGGGCAATGTTTTAAAAAACGGCATCCCCGTTGCCATCATCGGAGAACCCAACGTTGGCAAATCTACCCTGCTCAATGCCATTTTCAATGAAGAAAAAGCAATTGTATCAGAAATACCCGGCACCACACGCGATGCCATTGAAGATGTAATCGTGATTGACGGGGTTTCCTTCCGCTTTGTAGATACCGCCGGATTGCGCCAAAGCACCGATACCATCGAAACCATCGGCATAGAGCGTACCTACCAGAAAATCAACCAAGCCGCCATCATACTGTACGTTTTTGATGCCAGCACCACAACAATGGATCAGATCAACGAAACCATTGCCGAATTCAGAAAAACCATTGATGAAAAAGATAAAACCCTGATCCTTATTGCCAACAAAATAGACATGCTCGAAGAGATTCCTCACAACTTTAAAAGTTTGGTTGAGATGGAAACCCTTTTCGTATCTGCCAAACGCAAGGAAAATATCAACCTGATCAACGAAACCCTGCTTCGTTCTGTATCGGTAGGAGTAGAAGAGGCCAACCAAAGTATCGTAGCCAGCAGCCGCCATTACCAGGCCTTGCGCGAAACCCTCAAATCCCTGGAGCTGGTGCACAACGGAGTAACCGATGGTTTGAGCGGCGACCTGCTCTCCTCCGATCTGCGCGCCGCCCTCCACCACCTGGGCACTATAACCGGCGAAATAACCAACGACGAACTGCTTGGAAATATTTTTGGGAGGTTCTGTATTGGGAAGTAATATCCTCCAAACAAACTATGATCAAATACCTGACATTCCGGCGAATGTTGACCTCTTTTCAAGAAACAGGTTTAATGACTCCGGAGCATGCTGAACCCCTTTGGATTTAATAGTCTGTTCTGCCAAACCCGATGATCCGTTAACCAAATCCTCATTTTCCCTTTTCCCTGAAAACCTTAATTATTCTTAAAAGTAAGTTTGGAAACTGATGAGACAATACGTTTTAAAAAATCTCTCTTCA
Organism: uncultured Bacteroidales bacterium; assembly: GCA_964589855.1. Taxonomy (GTDB): domain Bacteria; phylum Bacteroidota; class Bacteroidia; order Bacteroidales; family UBA7960; genus SKVR01. The sequence goes on along the minus strand of CAZPVB010000005.1, from coordinate 27,843 downwards.
GGTGATTCTGGTTTTTTCATGGATGTTTTTTCGTTGAAAGGTTTTAGTTGATAAATGCAAAACAATTATCTTGAAAAATAGATAAACCTAATATTTTCCTATATTTATCGTGATAAAAATGAACCGAGCCATGATATTACTATTCAGACACGCGCGGATGATTATAATTTCGCAACAAGTAAAAAGCAATACGAGTATTTTTGGCGAGCTCCATCTGACTGAATTAATAAAATTACAACCAGATGAATCAGTCATTTACAAAAAGTAAACTCCTTAGATTCAAAAACTTCGAAAGCCTTGTCTTTGACGATTTCTTCTCAAAGACACAAAAAATAGTTGTTTTCTTGCTAACACTATTTTAAACCGAAATAGGATTTACCATTCCACTACCGATGTTTTGATGGTGGGTTCCACTATTTTAATAAAGGAGACTTCTTCCATATGGTGACAAGCATTGCAAATGTCGATCATAGACAGAAACTGCTCGTGAAAGTCCTCCGGGATGGCTGACTGAATGGTTTTTTCCATAGCGGGCAGAGCATTCTCCATAAATATGCGCCCGGATTTTTCATGCTCAGGTCTTCTTATATATCCTTGCTCCATAGCCTCCCATATATGCTCTCGCTGGTATTCTGCATATTCCCAGTTTTCTTCTTTTCCTGCCCAATAGAGTTCCTGGTAGCGGTAGGTTACCTCTTTCATGGTACGGCTAAATCCCTGAAACTGAAATTCCGTATTTGCAATTATTTCTTCTTTTGTGTTTCCAATCCATTCGGTTTCGTAGGTTTCCTCCTGCTGTGTTTGGCAAGCATTTACGAAAATCAAAATAAGAATCAGTACTGCCGGTAGTAAAATTATTTTCTTCATAATGTACTATTTTTAAGGGTTAACATTTCGGTTTTAACGGTTTGGTGTTCTGATAATGTGCCAATAGGGTTCTGGTACTGAATTCAATTTTAAAGGTTTTTTATCGAGAATGAATCAGTTTGTACTTTCATGTTCACCATTTTCAATTGGCGAAAGAAGGCTTTATTTGCTAAACAGTCTTGAAAGGGAAAAGGGCATAAAAAGAAATACCAAAGTTCTTCAAACCTCTCCAGGTAAAAAAACATTGCAATGAACCTGGTGCAAATATCAACAATTCTTTTTACATGCTTAAATTTTATTTTCGATATAGCAGATTGTCAGAATTGTTGTCAAAAGTATATCACAATCCTTTTCTGTGAATTTCTAATTTTCATAATCCCTTGTTTTAATGCTTACCTTACCTGTGATTGCGAAAGGAATTAAAAGATTAGCAGATAGTTCTGAAGTTTTCATGCTACAGAGGATGTTTGGTTCTTAAAGATGATCGTATACTCCTCTCTGGTGAAGTATTGGTTTTTTATCAGGTATTTTATTTGTATTTTTGATTACCCTAATCTAGTAATTATGAAGATCATCAACCCTTTATACGATATTGCTTTCAAATACCTTATGCAGGAAGAGCGGTATGCAAAAAAAGTGCTGAGCGTAATCCTGGATACTGAAGTGGTCAGTGTTTCCCTTCAGCAACAGGAATCGGTCTACCAGCATGACAAAAAGCAATTGAAGATTTTTCGCCTTGATTTTAAAGCCACGGTACGCAACAACCAGGGAGACACCACTACAGTGCTTATCGAACTGCAAAAGTCAAAGTTCCCAACAGACATAGAACGCTTCCGCAATTATCTGGGTATGAATTACCTGAATCCGCGGAAGAACAAAAAGGAATCCGTTAGGGATGAACCTTTGGTATCTGAACCTTTACCAGGATATGAGAATATTTACCCGATCATCACCATTTACATTTTGGGATACAAACTCGAAGACCTTCCTTACCTTGCTGTAAAGGTAAACCGTGATGTGATTGATTCGGTGAGCAAAAAGAGGATCAAGACCAGAAGTTTTTTTGTAGAGTATCTTACGCACCAGTCGCACATCATCCAGATAGCACGATTGCCCGAAAAGCGGCGCACCCGTTTGGAAAAGTTCCTGACGCTTTTCAATCAGGCATGGTGCAGCAACTTTGAATATATCATTGATCTGCAGGAGGTACCCGAAGGGTTTGAAGATATTGTGAGTTATTTGCGCGAACCCACGGAAGACGATCAGTTTAGGCGCAATCTGGAACTGGAACGACAGACCGAATACGCTTTTTATGAACAGGAGATCAGGATGCAAGAACTGGAGAAACGAATGAAAGCCGAAGAAGAAGCAAGAAAAGAAGAAGAAAAACTTAGAAAAGAAGAAGAAAAACGCCGGAAAGAATCCGAAAAGCAGGCTGATGTCCACAAACAAGAGAAAGAATCA
>CAZPVB010000005.1:0-25412 GCA_964589855.1 uncultured Bacteroidales bacterium | reverse complement strand
CAGACCGAATACGCTTTTTATGAACAGGAGATCAGGATGCAAGAACTGGAGAAACGAATGAAAGAATCCGAAAAGCAGGCTGATATTTACAAACAAGAGAAAGAATCGGTTTATGAAAAATTGCGGGATTATGCAAAACTGCTCAAGGATTCAGGCAAACCATTGCATGAAATTGTTGAAATGACGGGTTTGTCACAACAAGAGATTCAATCACTTTAAATCTTTATAAAAAAACACAGCCCTCACTAAAAGGGCTGCGTAAACTAATTGATTTTGAAGGATAAAGGCAGGTAAAATATTTGTTTCTGATGTTTCTATCTTCTTCTGGAATTACTATTGCTCTCTCGTGTGCTACCCGATTTGCTTTTGGTGGTGTTCTTTTTTACAGAAGTACCAGAACTTCTGCTGCTGCTTCTGCCGGAAGAACCAACACTGGATGAAGGTCTTTTATTTTTCACTGAGGGTGTAGACCGTTCCTGCCGGGCAGGCTGTGAATAACTCGGACCAGACTTCCTCGGTGCACGTTCCTTCACACCTGAATTTCTTTCCGGTGCTGAGCGTGTCACTCTTTTGCCGGGCGTTGTTTTTGTCTGTCGCGATGGGGATGGAGAGCGTTGAATTGCTGAGCTTCTGTTCTCTCTTCGCGTATTTACTTTTGGTTCGCTGCGGGCAGATGATCGGGCTGGTCTGCTGCTTCTTTGTTCCACAGCGTTTCCTCTGTTTTCATTACTTCTTTTTACAGCAGGTCTTTGATATTGACGTGTTTCGGTATTGCGTGTTGCCCTTTGGGTTTCTGAAGGTGAAGATGATCTTTTCACCTCCGAATCTGAGCGTTCACGCTTTTGATTTACCCCTGTCGGTTTTGCTTCCACATTTCCTCTGTTTGAAGAACGCTTGCTGACAGAAGCTTCATATTTCTGCGGATGTCTTTGAGCAAAAAGTTGCTCTCCATCACTTTTTCTTTCGGGACGGGTATAAGTTTTCTTATAATCTCCGTTTCTCACCATTGTGTTTACCCGCGGGGAAGCTTCTCGCACACTGGTATGATAAACCGTGTGGTAATGATCGCAGCGATAGCGGCGTGCCGGACGGTAATGCACATAATAATGCGAATGCCAGTGGTAGTGATATCCGTAATAATAATGGTAGTAGTGAGGATTCCAGGCATGCCAGTAAGAAGGGTAATATCCGTAGTACCATACAGAACGCCAGGGTCTGTAAACCGGTCTTGAAATATATACGATCATTGGCCAGGTAGCAACTTCATAATAGGTGGTGTACACTACGTTTGTGTTCTGAGATTGACCCACGTTTCCACTGTATCCGGGGTTAGGTCTTTCGGCATAGGCGGGTTCTATGATATAATCAGGACCATAAAGTGCCTCGTCACCAATAAGTTGAATCTGTACTGAGTTATCGCGCATCTTTTCAACAATAAAAACAGCCACATCCTGTTGCTCATTTTTATCAAGGGCAACCCTGAGTACGATATTGTGAATGTTGCCGTCAACATAGTCGTAAACCATAATGTAGTCAACGTAGTTGTCGCCGTTAAGATCAAGATTGTTGATCATTGCTTCCGGATCATTGATCTGTCTTTCAAATTCTTCCAGGGTTTCCGATTCACGGAAGATGTCCATCACAGCGTATAAATTCAGGTTGTCGCCCGGCAGACCCAGATATTCATCGGATTGGTTCTGTGCCGCAACCATGTTTCCCGCTATCAGCAGAAAAACAAAAACGAAATGGATTATTAGCTTTTTCATATCTTTTGATTTTGAGGTGAGTTTATTTTTTTTACAATAAAATTGCAAAAGCCATGCCATCGTTTATATCATTATATGTTTGTGAGATGAATTAAATAAGATTTTATCATCCCCATGGGTAACCAGTTCAATTTTCTAAATAAATCCTTTTTTAACAAACCATTTTACCCACCTTTCAAAGTTTTCAATTAATTTTATGATGAATGTTGGCAGGGGAAAAGTATTTGATCAAAATACCTGCAGAATCAAAAATATTTACCTAAAAAAACAAAACAGTTATGAGAAAGCTGGCAAGTATACAAAAAATAAGGTCTCTGGAACCCATCGAAGGGGCCGATGCTATTGAAAAAGCAACAGTACTGGGTTGGCAACTGGTAGTAAAAAAAGGTGAATTTAAACCCGGTGATCTGGCAGTCTATTGTGAGATAGATAGTCTGATGCCTGAACGCCCTGAATTCGAATTTCTGAAACCACGTAAAATGAGAATCCGTACCGTTCGACTGCGCGGACAGGTATCGCAGGGCATCTGTTTCCCTTTGTCTATACTGCCTGACGATTTTCCTGCTGAAGAGGGGGCGGATTGCACAGAAGTGCTGGGTATTACCAAATATGAAGCACCCATACCAGCAAACCTGAGCGGCATTGCCAAAGGAAAATTTCCAGGTTTCATACCCAAAACAGATGAAACCAGGGTACAAAACATGCAAAAAGCCCTGGATAAATACAAAGGAACTCCTTGCTACATTACCGAAAAACTCGACGGCAGTTCTGCAACCTTTTACCTGAATAAAGGTGATTTTGGCGTGTGCAGCCGAAACCTCGATCTGCTTGAAGATGAAAAAAATACTTTCTGGAAAATGGCACGACAACTGGAAATTGAAAAAAAACTTCTTTCAACCGGCGGTAATATTGCCCTCCAGGGGGAACTGATCGGAGAAAGCATCCAAAGTAACAAACTTAAGATCAGAGGACAGGACGTAAGGTTTTTCAGTGCATGGGATATTGATAAACGAAGATTTTTCAACTTTGAAGAGTTAAAAGACCTGCTACTGCAACTTGATCTTGAAATGGTACCCGTGGTCAACGATCATTATATTCTTGATAATGATATTGATGCCATCGTTCAAATGTCTGTGATCAAAAGTGCCATCAACCCTAAAACCTGGGCAGAGGGAATTGTGATACGTCCGTTACAGGAGATATCCGATGTTTTTCTGTTGAATGAAAACCTTACCGACGGACGATTGAGTTTCAAAGCTGTAAATCCGGAGTTTCTCATTAAGTATGGCGAATAAACTAAAGGAATTCATTAAAAAAAGTAAGTGTCTGAATATGCATTGTTCGATTTTAAGTCCTGTTAAGGATTGAAAAACAATAAATTTCCGGGAAAGACTGTTTTTCAAAATATGCACAACCCGGAAATTGAACATTGTAAACAGATCTCATACTTGATTCCACACCGAAAACTTGTTTTCGATAAATCTGTGTTCATTTTCTATTTTTAAATCCACTGATTATCAGAATCTGGTATCTGTGTAAATCTGTGTAATCTGTGGATAATTCACTTTTCAGAGTGGACTCATACTTTGAATAAAACTTCTGTTGTTTAAAACCTGTTTTGATTACCCATTAACAAATAAATACAATTAAACCATGCGAATCGTGATCTGCTTTTCCGTAATATTATTTTTTTTGTCTTCATGCCATTTCCAGTCAGAAAAAGAAGAAGCGCAACAATTGCATATCATCCACGCGGGCAGTCTTACTGTGCCGGTGAAAGAGATCGTTTCTTCTTTTCAGAAAGAAAATCCCGGTGTTGATATCTTCACCGAAGCCTGGGGAAGCAAAGCCGGTGCAAGACGTGTAGCAGATATCAACACCCCTGCCGATGTGTTTATGTCGGCCGATTATATGGTCATTGAAAACATGCTTATTCCTGATCATGCATCCTGGTATCTGCCCTTTGCCACCAACGAGTTGGCCATTGTTTATACCCGGGAATCGTGTTATGCTGATGAGATCAATACCGAAAACTGGCCCACGATACTTATGCGTCAGGATGTAAAATACGGGCGAAGCAATCCCGACATGGATCCCTGCGGGGTCAGAACAGTAATGACAATACAGTTGGCAGAAAAAAAATACAACAGAGAAGGACTGACCGAACAAATGCTCAGCAAAGACAAAGATAACATCCGACCCAAAGAAACTGACCTGATTGCCTTGCTGGAAAGCAATCACATTGATTATATTTTTTTGTACAAAAGTGTTGCTGTGCAGCATGGATTGGAATATTTGGCGCTACCCGACAGTTTATCGCTTGGCGATTTTTCACTCAATGAGTGGTATCGCAATGCCAGCATCCAAACCCTGGGAACTGCACCTGGAGAGATCATCACTGAAACAGGGGAAGCCATGGTTTATGGCATCACCATACCCAACAAAACCAACAATCGCCTCCTGGCAGAATCTTTTGTTCAATTTGTGATGCATCCGGAAAAAGGACAATCTATTCTTTCACGCCTTGGTCAGGAACCCGTGTATGACTTTCAAAATCCCTACCACGAGGTTTTGAAAGAAGAACTACCCTGGCTAAGGGGGAAATGATCATTATTGTTTTACCAAATCGAAAACCATCATCTGACGCGCAAAGCGCAAATGACCATTTTATGACCACCCAATGACGCGCGAAGCGCAAATGACCACCCTCTGACCGCCCTCTGACGCACGAAGCGCAAATGACCACATTCAGAACTCATCTGATTAACAATGGAACATTAATTTACTTTTTTTATGACAACATGCAGAATTATTTGTAAATTTGATCTTGTAAATTAATTTATTAATCTAAATATCATAGCATGAAAAACTATCTACTATCCACTTTTTTGTTTTTGTTGATAGGCATCACAATGGGCATATCTCAAAACAACACCCATGGATTTCCGGGAGGAATTTCCGCACCCGCTGAACAGAATATCAGCACTACAGGCAAAACCATGATCAGTCCCGTTAAATCTGATGATGGGGGATTTGCTACCTCTCTGTTTACTTTTCGCGACATCATATTATTTTCGTATTTCGACAATTCTGTTTTTGAGATATATGATGCCGATCATAACCTGCTGGAGACAATCACACTCAACGCAGATGAATATCACAACCAAAATTCACCAGAGGGTGTTTACAGGGTGACTTGCAACAATACTTTTACATTGCTTGTGGGTGATGCCATTACCAATTTCGTTAATGGATACTTTGCCGTAAATGAGTCTGGTCGTGGACTTGCCACAAAGTTAAATACCTGGATGATGCAGTCATTTTCCAGTGGACATGATGATTTCATCGTTTTTGCCTATGAAGACAATACCGATGTAACGGTAAGAAACCTGGAAACCAGCGAATTTATCTATGGTACCAGCCTTAACGATGGTGAGTATCTGTCGTTCAACGACCTGAATGCTATCCCTTACACCACACCCTTGCAAATTCTGAGCAATAAAATGGTATCTGCCCTCTCTTATACCGATCAGGATTATTACGTTCCTTCTGCCAATGGAAGCTTTACAGGAAACTTATTTTATGGGTATTCTGCTTACGCCGGTGGATGGGCCAACAGCATCACCGTTACTTCTTATTATGATGACAACGAGGTTCTTATTAGTGATCTGGATACCGGAGAGGAGATTGCCTCCTTTACCCTGATGGAAGGTCAGGTAGGTTCTGTGAATATATACAGCAGGACTTTCTGGAAGGTTGAATCTACCCAACCAGTCACATCGGCAAACATCCCTTATCTGACCTGGGGTGGCTCGTATCAGTACATGACAAAAAGCATCGATAAAAGTGGAACTGGCGCGGGCACGCTGTTTTATGTCCCAACAGTGGGAAGCAGAGTGGATGTTTTCTCTTTTGCTGATGAGAATGATATCACCATTACCCGTTTGGGATTACATGATGCATATCCTTATACTGATCCTCAGATAGTTTGGGAAGGTACACTGGCAGAAGGTGAAGGATACAATTTCACTTCCACTTATGGTTCGTATGTATATAAGGTTGAAGGAACTGAAAATGTTTCCGTTCTCCAAAGCAATGCCGGATTTGGTGCTGATTTTGTTGCGCTGGAGTATTCCTTTGACCTGCCCGACCTGTCTGTTTCATCTTCTGATATTGAATTTTCAGTTCCACAAACCGAATACAACCCAGGTGATCTGATAGATATCACAGTTACAGTTCATAATTACGGACTGGTGAATGTACCCGAAGTGCTTTGTCATGTCTATAACAACGATCCTGATGGAGGTAACTTTTTACCCCCTTTTGCTACCGAGGTGCTCACTGATATTGCCCCTTCAGAAAATAAATCATTCACCGTGGCTTACCGCATACCTGATAACCCTGATTACAGGAGCATTTACGTAAAGACCAATCCGGAAAATGATCTGCAGGAAAGCAATTACTCTAACAACAAGGCAGAAAAACCCCTTCGTCCCAACAATGATCTTCAACCACCCCTGGCAGTTAATACCTCTGCACCGCTTTATCTAAACTTCGTTGATGGCATCCTCTCTCCAAATCCGTTTGAAGTACGTTTCGACTATTTCAATAACGGACAGGAAACCCTCACTAATGTTACTGCGAGATTAGACATGGAAGGAGGATTGTCAGTTCTGGAGACCAAATCACAAACCTTTGAGATGGGCGATATTGAACCCAATGCAACAGGTTCGGTTGAACTGCAAATAGAGGCAGATCCTGATTCATTGGGATACAACTACTACAGTATGACCTTTTTGCAGGGTGAAGAGGAGATCAAGACCATCAAAAAAATGGTGATCGTGGGTGAGGTACCTGCACAGATCAGCGATCCGGGATTTATCCTTCAAAATGTGAATGCTTACCCCAATCCTTTCAATAATTATTTAAATATCAGTTATTCTCTGGAAACATCTCAGCATGTGAGGATAAGGGTATTTGATATTACAGGATCACTAATAGAAACACTGTCAGATGCATGGCAGCAACCTGGTACCCATCAGTTCCGTTTTGAATCCGGCGACAGGGCCGGAGGCATCTATTTCATCCAGTTTGAAGCCAATGGACAATCAGGAATGATCAGGATCGTCAGTACAGGGCAATAAAAACAAAAAGTTATAATTGTTTATCCCCCCTTACCAGCAGTGCTGATAAGGGGGTTTTTATTAATGATTATTTATTCCTGCTACCTTCTGAAGAGCGAAGCGCAAATGACCACCCTCTGACCACCCTCTGACGCGCACAGCGCAAATAACCATTATCCAACAAGGGAAATCCATTTCACAACAAAGTTTAAGTGTTTCTTAACCTTCATTGACAATAACTCTCAGAACCACTATTAGCGAACAATTGAACACAAAAACCATCTTCCTGCAAATGCCTGTCAGTAGATTTTTCTTCGCAATTTGTTTACTTTTATATAGCGGTTTTTGTTTACATGTCATTTGCAAAATGATCTTACAAACTACCTGAAATAACGAAACCTCTTTCACGTTTTGGGCATGGGTGTATTCACCTTTCAATATTAATATGATACCAATAATAATGTTACGCAAAACCATTATGGAATCATTTGTAAAAATACCTGTAATTAATTTTATGAGATACCAAAGCAATTACCAAAAGCAATAATGATGAGTATCAAATGGGAAAATTATTTCAACATTTTTACAAAAAACAGAATTCAATGAAAAACCCATTGCCTGGATATATAAAAAGTGGTTTTATTACTACTGCATTAGCATACAAATAAAAAAAGGATTTATTATGCACGACATAGAACCTTTCTACTCGTGGAGAAACATATACATTGCCGATGAAGATGAAAAATCACCTTTTCATGGGAGAGATTACAGTGAGTTTGAGTTTACTCATGCTGTTTACGATCATTTGATCCATCCTCAGTGGGATGAGATCGGTTCCCCTACCCTGTTTATCAAAATACTTTATGCCGATTATGAGGAAGGGGTATGCATCATTGAATTTATTGGCGAATGGAATGACTGCCTGCACAACGACATAATGTATCTGAAAAGAAATATTGTAGAACCCCTTTTGGAAGAAGGAATAAACAAGTTCATTCTTTTGGGTGAAAATGTTCTGAACTTCCACTATTCTGATGATTGTTATTACCAGGAGTGGTTTGACGAAATAGAAGAAGGATGGATCGTAGGTATCAATTTCCGGGATTTCGTGATTCGTGAATTCGAAAATGCCAATATAGATTACTACATAGCCTTTGGAAAACATTTTGACGATATGAACTGGCGCAAATTCTCACCACAGCAACTCTGCAAACTCATCGATTACCAAATGATGAGAAGATTAAACCCTTACCCGGGATAAATAGTGCTTGTAAAAAACGCCAATTGCTGTGTTGTGCTTGTCTTCAAAACAGTCATTTACGAAAAGTAAACTCCTTTTTTTCATCCATCGCCCGCCCTGCACTTTACGTTTTCTGTATCAAGCACATGTAAAATGACGAGTTTTCTTGCGACACTAAAAAGTAAAGGAAACCGGCATTTTTCCTGTGTTTAATCTTTCCGTTGGTTCATCTGTTTATAATTTGATTAAGTTGGTTCTCGTTTTTTTTAACGAGAAATCTCACCAGCAATAGGGTTTTGTATTTTTTGCCATGCTGTGAATTATAATCATGCGCGTGTGTTTCAATATTATTTTCGTGGCTCGGCTCATTTCTAAAAATGGGGGAAGTCCTGCCGTTTTCCCCTTTCCTCATTTACTTTGCACCGTCCCGTTTTTTTGCATCACCTCTGCTGCAATGCTATCCACTTTTGCAAAAACCTCTCTCTCATCTATATTCAACAATTGCTTATTTTTCATCACCATTTCACCATCAATCAATACAGTATCCACATCGCTGCCCCGCATACTATAAACCAGCAAGGAATAAATATTATAGATGGGGTGTGAATGAGGCTGATCCATATCAAGGATAATGATATCGGCTTTTTTGCCCACTTCCAGCGAACCGATCTGATCACCGGCACCCAATGCCCTGGCACCTCCCAGGGTAGCCATGTAAACCACACTTTGAGCATCCATTACGGAAGGATTATTCTGGTTTAGTTTATGAATGATGGCGGCAGAATTCATCTCTTCAAACATATCCATATTGTTATTGCTGGCTACGCCATCGGTACCTAAACCCACTGTAACACCAGCATTGAGCAATTGCGGTACGGGTGCTACACCGCTTGCCAGTTTCATATTACACTCGGGATTATGGGCAACCGAGACTCCTTTTCTTGCTAAAATGCTGACATCTTCATCACTTACATGTACTCCGTGAGCAGCCACAGTTCTCCCACTCAATGCACCTATACTATCAAGATAAGCAACTGGGGATAACCCATGCTTTTTCATCGACTGATCATACTCGCGCCGGGTTTCCGCCACATGGATATTGAAAGGCACCTTGTACATATCCGACAGTTCCCGCGCCTTCACAATGTATTCCTGCGAACAGGAATAAGGTGAATGTGCTGAAGATGATATGGTGATGTGGTTATGGTGGTTCCATTTTTTCATCAGCATTTCTCCCCTTTCCAACCCCATTAAAGGGTTAGGACTATTGGGTGCCGGAAAATCAATAATCGCCTCCGATAAAAATGCACGAATCCCTGTCCTGTCAGCCAATTGTGCTATATCATCAGCAAAATAATACATATCATTAAATGTTGTTGTACCACTTTTGATCATTTCCGCCATAGCCAATTCTGCTCCTGCCACCACATTTTCAGCGTTTATAAATGCAGATTCAACAGGAAATATGTAATCATACAACCATTCATGCAATGAAAGGTCATCGGCATATCCTCTGAAGATCGTCATGGGGATATGAGTATGGGTATTGATAATACCTGGCATCACCAGTTTTCCACTACCATCGATCAGTTCAGCATTTTTATATTCCGTGTTTATATCTTTATCTTCACCCACTGCTGCAATTTGATCATCCTCTATCACTACCGTTCCTTTTCTGAAAAAATGGAAATCTGCATCCATGGTCAATACCATTGCATTCCTGATTATTGTTACAGAACTCATATATTAAATTTGTTTTATATTTTTGCCGTTGAAATATCCTTTATGGAAGTTGCAAAATTACATATAATTACGCAACTGCTACGGGTCGAAAAACATTTACTATATTTGAAAATAAACAACCCGAAGCGGGCTGTGATCATCAAACAATTCATCAAAAAAAACAGCAGACATGTTAGAGAAAATTAAAGAAACAGCAAAATTTTTGCAGGATAAAACCGGATTTCATCCTGAAACAGGCATTATATTGGGTTCAGGACTGGGAGGTCTGGTAGATTCCATAACAGTGGAGCATGAATTTGATTACAGAAATATACCCAATTTCCCCTTATCAACGGTGGAAGGCCATAAGGGCAAACTTATTTTTGGAACCCTGGAAGGGAAAAAAGTGGTGGCTATGCAGGGAAGATTTCACTATTATGAAGGATATAAAATGCAGGAAATTGTTTTTCCTGTAAGGGTAATGAAACTCATGGGTATCCGGTATCTGTTCCTTTCTAATGCTGCCGGCGGATTAAACCCTGATTATCAGGTTGGGGATCTGATGATCATCAGAGATCAGATCAATATGTTTCCGGAAAACCCTTTGAGGGGAAAAAATATTGATGAACTGGGACCCCGGTTTCCCGAAATGAGCGAACCTTTTAACAGAAAACTGATAAAACAAGCCATAAGAATCGCACTCGATAACAACATCAAACATCAAACCGGAGTGTATGTTGGCAGTCCGGGGCCAACCCTCGAAACACGTTCCGAATACAAGATGTTCCTTTTCCTGGGTGCTGACGCTACCGGAATGTCTACCGTGCCCGAAGTAATCGCCGCCAGACATATGGGTATTACTTGTTTCGGTGTTTCAGTTATCACCAACCTCGCCGTAACCGACGAGTCAGAATCCGGAACTACACACGAAGAGGTACAAAATGCCGCCGCTTTGGCACAGCCCGGAATGACACTCATCTTTAAAGAACTGATGAAGATCATCGATTAAAACCCATCTTTTCCTGAAACATCCTTTTATCATCTCCTGAAAAAAACACAAAAAAAGTAAACCAGGTAAACTGTTTTCAGTTTATTGGTTTACCTTTGTGCCGTTATTTACATTCGTATAAAAGCAAAGTTCTATTTATCAATGCCCTTTGATGATAAATAAACAAAAGCAAAATTGACATTAAATAGTTTCAGCATGAAAACTCATTATTTTTAAATGCACTTGATAAGAAAGCGACAAGTGCAAGGTTTTCGATGACTGAAAAACAGGAGTTTACTTTTCGTAAATGACTGTTTTGAAGGCGAGCATAACGCAGCAATTGGCGTTTTCCTGCAAGCACTAAATAGTATTCTTTGTAAAAAAAACTAATGGATAAAAACCACGACACGGATGATAAAGTCAGGAAAATACTAACAGCATCTGAAGAGCTATTTGATCATTTTGGATTCAGCAAAAGCACCTCAGAAGAAATTGCTAAAAAAGCAGGTGTGAGTAAGCGTACGTTATACAAATATTTCGATAGCAAGAAAAAAATCCTGGAGGTGTTTATCATCCAGAAGATCGAAACCCTGCGTCATGAGCTTGACCGTATTTTGGCAAAACACATCATTTTTCCTGAGAAAATGCGCCAGATCACAACGCAGGTAGCGGTTACACTCTCGGGAATGTCAACCCATTTCCTGAACGACCTGAAAACAAATGTACCTGACGTATGGCAAAAGATCTCCGATTTCAGACGTGAAATGGTGCATGTTTACTTTCCCATGCTGCTTGATGAAGGAATCAGAGAAGGGCATTTCAAATCTGATATTAACAAAGGTGTTGCGGTGCTGATCATGGTCAACGCCATGGAAATTATCATCAACCCGCAGAATACAGAAACACTTCCGCCAGATCTTTTAAAAGACATCCCTCAAAAACCAGAGAAACTATTCGACAATGTGATACAAATCATATATGACGGAATTCATGAAGGAAAATCAGGGTTTTGACAAATACGCCTGTAGTTTTTTCTTTCCACCCTTTTCCACAAAAAAAAACAATGATGAATCCCACACAACAGATCAAATAAAATGCGAACAGATGCAAACATTCAGGATCATAAAAAAAACATTTCTTGTCATCATTTTCTTTTTTATTTCACTAATTGCTTTTTCGCAAAGAGAACTCACCTGGGAGGAATGTAAAGAACTTGCTCTTTCAAATAACCGTGAGATCAATATTTCGAAATTACAGGTAAGTATTATGGAGTCAACGCGAAAGGCATCATACACCAAATTTTTACCTTCATTTGACTTTACAGGTGGTTATGTGCGAATGAACAAACAATTCAATCTCTTATCTCAGGATATGTTTCTACCTGTAGTGCCATCAAATGCTATCGATTTTGATGGCGGCGGACTTAACCCTCTGGAGTTGATCAATTCCGGTGCATTGGTGTCTTTACCCGATGGAACTGTAGCCACTGACAGTGAGGGAAATTTCATTTTCAGGAATTATGCATATTTGCCCCAATCAGAAACATCTTTCGGACAACAAAATAATTTCCTGGGAAGCATCAACCTCAAACAACCCCTTTTTACCGGTGGCAAAATAAAAGCGCAATACGAGGCTGCATCTATATTGGAGGATATGGCACATTACGATCACACACTCACACAGCGTGAAGTAGTGATGGAAACAGCAACACTGTTCTGGAAAATGGTAACCCTGCAGGAAAAAACAAAACTGGCAAATCAGTACGAAAAACTGCTCGAAAAGACCGTATCAGATATCAAGGGATTGGTTGCAGAAGGAATTGTACACAGAAGCGACCTGCTGAAAGCACAGGTGAAGCACAACGAAGCCACTCTGGAACGGATAAAAGCGCAAAACGGAATCGCCCGAATAAGCATGGCACTTTGCCGGATGACCGGACTACCTCTTACTACCAATATTGAAGCCAAAGCAGATAAGATCGAAGAAAAACAACAATTTACGCTTGAGGAACTCACGCGAATAGGTTTGAAAAACCGGACAGAAATTTTATTGGCACAAAAACAAACCGAATTGGATGAAACCCTGGCAAAACTCGCCAAAGCCAATTTTTACCCTGATATAGCAATGGGTGCTGCGTATTTCGCTTCTAACCCTAATCCCTATAATGGATTTGAAGAAGAGGCTGGTCATGACTGGATTGCCGGTATAACCATGAAAATGCCCATTTATAACTGGGGGGAGAAAAAACATATGCTGCAAGCTGCCAGAAATAAAGTAAAGGCCGGTGAAATCAAAAAGGAAGATGTCCGGCAACTCATACAATTAGACATTGCAAATGCTTATTATCAATGGGTGGAGGCAAAAAAATCGGTGGATATTAAAAACATTTCGTTAGAACAGAGTGAAGAAAACCTGCAACTTGTACAAGACCAGTTTGATAATGGCAGAATGAACACAAAAGACCTGCTGGAAGCACAAACCCTGTGGCAACAAGCCAAAACAGAACAAACAGAAGCACTGGCAGAATTGAGAAAAAACATCCTGGAACTGAAAAAGACTATTGGAGAATTGCCGGAATAAAAACAGTCTCAAAAATAATTTACCATGAACAAACTTAATATCGGCATGCCGATCATCATGATCTTATCTATGATGGCATGCAGACAAACAGAAACCGAGGCAGAAAAAACAAACTTAGCAGATTCACCAACAAGGGTTAGCGTGATCCATCCAGAAAAAAGAAAGCATCAGCAATCGTGGCAACTGGCCGGTACACTGAGACCCTGGAAAGAAGCCAATCTGGGCACGTCAATTCCAGGAAGAGTTGAAAAAATATACACCGGGGAAGGACAATGGGTTGAGCAAGGAACGCTGGTAGCCAAACTGAGCGCTGAACCAGCTTTGATGGCAAAGGTAGAATACGAAACCTTAAAAACCGATTTCGAACGCGTGCAAAGACTGCTGGAAAAGGGCAGTATAACCCGGCAGGAATTCGATCATGTGCAAGGGCAGTATAAAGCAGCAAAAGCAAAATATGAGCTGATGGAAAAAAACACCATGATAAGAGCCCCTTTTCCGGGGAAGATCATGGAGATCCTGATCAACGAAGGAGAAACGTTCTTTTTTCATCCTGCTCTTACTCCCGGTGTTTCGCATGCACCAGGTATTGTCAGAATCATGCAGACAAGGCCTTTAAAAACCGTGGTCAACATTCCTGAGCATATGATCCCAAAATTAGAACAGATGCAGGAAATAACCATCGCATCTGATCTATATCCAGAAAAGCAATTTCCGGGAAAAATATTGAAACTAACACCCCTTGTATCAGAAAACAGCCGCACTGCCCCATTAGAAATACAGGTAGATACAGGCGATGAAACCCTCATGCCGGGCATGTTTGTCAAAGTTACGCTTCGCTTCATATCTAAGGAATATTTTTTTGTGCCACGGCATACAGTGGTAAATAATGTTGAGCAGAACCCTTTTGTATGGACGATCCGTGATGGTAATATTGCACAGAAAACTGCCATCAGGCAATTGTTTATTCATGATGGATATGCTGCTATTGAAGGCGTTCAGGAAAATACAAAGATCGTAACTGCAGGAAGCAACCAGTTAAAAGAAGGAAGCACTGTGGAAGTGAAAGCAAAATAAAACACCTCTATTCAAACTCAAAATAAACAAAAGTAAAAGTACGCAGGCATGATAAATTTACCCACAACAGGTGTCAACAGACCGGTATTTACTTCCATGATATTTGCCGGTATTTTACTTTTTGGTTTGCTGGCATATCGATTTCTGCCACGCGATATGCTGCCAGATATTGAAATACCAACCCTTACCGTAGTGACCCTCTACCCCGGTGCTTCGGCAGGAGATGTTGAACGGCAGGTTACACAACCTCTGGAAGAGGTTCTGGCAGGTGTTACCAATCTTAAAAGCATTACTTCTCAATCAAAAGAAAATGTTTCCTTCATAAGCATGCAGTTCAACTGGGAAACCAACCTGGAAGAGGCAAGCGCTTCGGTACGCGACTACCTTGAATTTTCCAAACGCAGTCTGCCTGACCAGGCCTCCTCTCCAATGGTGCTGCAAATCAGCAGCGATATGTTTCCGGTAATCATTTATGGTGTTACCGCAGAAGAAAACTTTGCCGACCTCGGCGAAATCACCGATGATCTGATTGCCAATGCATTGAAAAGAGCACCCGGTGTAGGATCGCTCGTGATTCTGGGAAAACCGGAAAAAGAAGTGCAGATAAATCTGGACCCCATTAAAATGAAAGCTTACGGCATCAGTACATCTATGGTCGCCCAGGCTTTACAAACCCATAATCAGTCGATACCCGGCGGAAGTATTATGACGGGGCAGGACGAGACGGCAGTAACCATACCTGCTGAATTCAAATCACTGGAAGATATTGAGAAAACCAGTATTGCAACATGGCAAAACCAATCCATCCTGATCAAAGATATTGCAACAGTTGGCAAAGGAATGCAAGATACAAAAGAACTCGTACATATTCATGGAAAACCTGCTTTGGGCATATTTGTGCAGAAACAGGCAGGAGCAAATATCATGGAAGTAGTGGAAGAGGTGCGGAAAGAGATGAAAGAATTAGAACCTCTGCTGCCAGAAGGTATAAAGGTTATTGAACTCATGGATAATTCGGAAATGGTTACAGCAACCCTCAACAATCTGTTCAACACCATTCTATATGCCGGAATATTTGTCATGGTTATAGTGATCTTTTTTTTGAGAAGATTTAAAAGTAGCCTGATCATCCTACTCACTATTCCTTTTTCCCTGATCGTAGCCTTTATTTTTATGTACCTGGTAGATTTCACCATCAATATTTTTTCGCTGATGTCTCTGGCGATTGCCATAGGTATGGTTATAGACAATGCCATTGTGGTGCTGGAAAACATTACAAGGCATATTGAAAACGGAGTACCTCCAAAACAAGCGGCTATTTATGGTACCCGCGAGATGAGTTTGCCCATCCTGGCTGCCACCCTTACCACCATCTCTGTTTTTATTCCTTTGGTTTTTCTGGATGGAGTGGTTGGGATTATGTTCAGGCAACTGGCACTCATCACTGCCGTTACTTTGCTCGCCTCACTTTTTACTGCTTTGCTACTCACTCCAATGCTTTCAGCACAAATGCTTTCAGTTCCCAAAAAGAAAAACAACCGGCTTTTTGATTTTAGTGAAAAGTTTTTTCTTGCCTTAGAAAACAATTACAGCAAGTTGCTGAACAGAAGTTTGATGAACAAAAAGATCATTACTCTTATTCTGCTATTCGTTGGTGCCGCTACTGTTTGGATAGGAAGAAGTACAGGAACCGATTACATACCCGAATTTGATGCCGGCGACCTGAGTGTGGTTTTTGAGACCAGGGTGGGATCGTCAACAGAACAAACCCTGCAAACAACCCGGGAGGTAGAAAACATTTTTAAGGAAGAGATACCTGAGATCAGAAATCTTTACTCACTTACAGGACAGAGTGATGCCGGATTGCTTAGCTCTGTGGGATTTAGAGAGGGTAAAAATGTATCTACCGTTTTTGCGCGCACTGTACTGCCGGAAAAACGGGAAAGAACATCCAAAGAAATGGCTGAGAAAATCAGGAAAAGATTGATGGAGATACCTGAAATACAAAACTTTTCGGTGAGTGGCGGAAGTTTGATATCTTCTGCTGTATTGGGAAATGTAAAGCCCATTCAAATAAAAGTAACCGGCAAACAACTTGATCAGATCAACAAGATTGCCCAAACTATCAGTGATAGTCTTTCGCATGCAAATTTCCTTACCGATATAGAAAACACTGTTGACAGAGGAAAGCCTGAATTCCGCATCATAACCGACAGATATAAAACAGCGGACATGGCACTCAACCCCGCCATGGTGGCAGTTCAGATCAGACAAAGTATTTTTGGGCAACAAGCGGGCGAATGGAATCAAAACGGGAACTATATCCCGATCAACCTCCGATACAGTGAACAATACAGAGGCACTGAAAAATCTCTTGAAAACATCCTTATTACAAACTTGAGAGGTACCAATATTTACTCCGGCCAAATTGCCCACGTAGAATATGGAACAGGAAGCACAGAGATCAAAAGAGAAGATCAGCAGCGTATTGTGTATATTTCTGCCAACCCACGAAACCTTTCGCTGGGCGATGCCGCTGAAAAAGTAGAAAATATGCTGAATAACATAAATGTACCGCAGGGAATACAGGTAAATTTATCAGGTCAGATTGAAGAACAAAGAGAATCATTTTCCAATCTTTATATGATGTTTGCCATTGGATTTATACTGGTATTCATGGTTATGGCGTCACAGTTTGAATCACTGAAACACCCCTTTGTGATCCTTTTTGCCATCCCTTTTACGTTTACCGGTGTAATAGCAGCATTCTGGATTGCCAATCTGACTTTGAGCGTGGTAACCTTTCTGGGGGTAATCATGCTTTTGGGAGTAGTTGTAAACAATGCCATTGTGCTGGTAGATTACACCAACCTATTGCGCAAGAGAGGTTTAACCATTGAAGAAGCGGTGAGGGAAGCTGGTAAAAACAGGTTGCGACCGGTATTAATGACCTCCTTTACAACCATTCTGGGCATGATACCTCTTTCGCTTAGCAGTGGCATCGGCTCAGAAATTTGGGCACCGTTGGCAGTGACCATGATTGGTGGTTTGCTGTTTTCAACACTCATTACCCTTATCCTGGTTCCGGTTGTCTACTTAGCAGTGAATCAAAGAAAGAAAGCGCATTAAAAACTAATTTCTCAAAAATATCTATAAATATCATCGGGAAATCTGCAACAATAATGCTTCCATGGGAATTTTTACTATTTTCGTACGTTATTTCAGAAGATCAGTAAAAATTGCAATAGATTTTTTGTGAAACAAAACCAACCAATCCTAACTTATTGAATGTATTTACATTCCTACAAACCCGAAACCTGAAAAAACAGAAATATGCGTATAAAAATGATCTTGATTGCTTTTACAATCATTACCGTTACTGGTTGTAAAACCCAGAAATTAACCAAAGTAGAAGAGCAGGAAGTCACAAAACCTGACATTGAAAACAAAACTGAAGTAGACGTGGAAGTAGACCACCAGGCAGAGATCAGAACCATGGAAGAACGGTTCACTTTTGCCAGTTCTGCTGACGAATCGAACCGGGAAGAGCACCCCTATTTCGTGATCATCGGAAGCTTCAGAAGCAAAGATAACGCAGAAAATTACACCGAAACCCTAAAAAATAAGGGATTTGAACCGGTTATTCTTCTTAGTGAAACAGGATTTCATCGTGTTTCGGTGGATTCATACCTGCAGGAGCAGGAGGCAAGAAGCAGAATTTACCAGATCATCAATGACTTTCCCGAGCATAATGACACATGGTTGCTTATCAGAAAATAACCTGAGAGTCTATTATTATTTTTTTATGGCAACAGCACGAAAAATAAAATGATGGATAACTTATTATATTTGATTAAATAACTGATTGTATCGTCTCAATTATCAATTCTATTCAACCTTATGTTCATTTTTCATTGGCAATCATGACAAATTATTTTCCGGTAATCTTTTCTTCAAAAAAATATATGATCAAAAAAAAAGAGACTGAAGCATCAGTCTCTTTTTTTTCAATAAGCAAAATAAATCTAAAACCTAAAAAATCACATATCATTTTTTTATGGAAGCAATCATTTCTTCGCTCTCGGCAGAGGCAATTCCCATAACATCGGCCACTACACCCCCCATCATGTTACCCATCATTGAGGTATTCATCCAGGAAATATAGGTTTTGCCATCTGATTTTTCATATATCGAAACACGACAGGGCATCATGTTCGACACAATTCTTTCTTCATCAAGTTTCAGTATCTCATAAGCATGATCAGGATGGCAAAGTTCAAAAACTTTCATACTGTTTACACTGTAACCACTTTTCTCCATGGTTTTTGCCATATCATGCACGGTAGGAATTTTCCATCCCATATCCTGGGCAGTTTGTTCAAAAACCTCTACAGACTCTTCAAAACTATATTTGCTTTCAGCTTCTTTTAGCATCATGCCCGGAGCAGACCTATAGGCAAAAAGGGAAGTAAGTAAAACGCCTGCTACAACACCAACCACGAGTAAAATAATACTTTGTTTGTTCATATTAAAAATGTTTATATTAATGAATTATTGATTTTATTATTTGTGTTCAAATTTAACCAAATCTGTGCCACGAAACGTATATACCACAATATGTGATGTTTAATAGTTTAATATTTTGTTTTGGTTAACACTTCTGCAACGCTAACTTTATTAACTTAGCTAACAGTGATAACCAAATGTTAACCTTTTAACCTTATGCTGAAAAACTATCAATCCATTGTTGACAATCTCAGATCGGGTGTCTTAATAACCAACACTTCCCTTGAGATACTATTCATGAATGATTTTGCTGAAAAACTTCTTGCAGATATCCAAAATATAAAGCAAACAAAGAACCTTCAGGATTATCCCTTCCATACCACTGAGCAAAAAGCCTTTGACATGCATCAGTGCAAGCATTCCATGAAAAAGCAAAAGAAACAATATTTTCATAAAACACTTATAGTAAAAACACCGATGGGCGAACGCCTTATATACTTCTCATCGCAGCCTTTCCGACAAGAGAACACTGATTTTTTTCTTTTCCAGATTACTGATATATCTGATGAGATGGAATGCCTTACCCAGTCACCCGATGACTTTGGAAAAAGCGAATATTATCTGGAAAAGAAAATCATCGGACATGACGAAAAGATCAGGAAAATATACAGAATGATATCTCTGGCGGCAGAATCAGATGTGAATGTGATGATTCTGGGTGAAAGTGGTACAGGCAAAGAACTGGTAGCAGATGCCATTCATGAATTATCGTACAGAAAAAATGAGCCTTTCATTAAAATAAATTGTGCCTCATTATCAGACACATTGTTAGAAAGCGAACTTTTCGGACATGTGAAAGGTGCTTTTACCGATGCCTGGAAAGATAAACTTGGTAAGTTTGAATTGGCGCAGGGTGGAACCATTTTTCTGGATGAAATTGGTGAAATCAGCCCGGCACTGCAGGTAAAGCTTTTGAGGGTAATTCAGGAAAAAACCATTGAAAGAGTGGGCGACAACCAACCCGTAAAAGTAAACATGAGAATTATTGCTGCTACCAACAAAAATCTGCGTCAAATGATTCGGGAAAATGCCTTCAGAGAAGATCTTTTTTACCGCCTCAGTGTGTTTAATATACAAATGCCTCCTTTAAGAGAGCGCCACCTTGATATTCCTGCATTAACAGATTTTTTTATCAACAAATTCAATGAATCAACACTGAAAAAGGTAAAAGGTATTGGCCGTGAAGCTTTGAAAACATTGATGGAATATGATTGGCCCGGCAATGTAAGAGAACTTCAAAACGCAATAGAGCATGCATTTGTATTGGTGGATGGCGCTACCATTGAAAGTGCTGACCTTCCTCCCGAGATTAGCAAAAAGCAAACTTTCTCCCAATCTTTTACTGATTCTCAATTACAACAAAATCCAAAAGAGAAAGAGGAAACGATCAATACAGTAAAAAAAAACAGGTCGGGCAGGCTGAATATCACCAAAGAACAACTCGAGAAAGTTCTTTCAGCATACAATCATAACCAAAGCAAAACTGCCGAACATCTGGGCATTAGCCGCGTTGCGCTCTGGAAAAAAATCAAAAAACTGGAAATTAATATGGATTAACAAAATAGATCAGGATGCTCTTTTGCTTCTTTTGGTTTTGGGATGGGTTTGAGAAGATGACTTTTTCCATTTTTCATCAAATGCAGCCATATAATCCCAAACCATCTGGTCAAACTTTTCCTTGTCTTTTTCGTGAAAATCTACCTCAATAGGAACATAGTAAACCGGTAAACTTTTGATGAGTTTTTTGATAGCCGGATTTCTCAGTCGCATACTGTCTTTTTCGGTGGTCAGAATGGCTTTGGTGCCACTGAAAGTTTCGCGATATTTATGAATAATACTTCTGATATCGGTCTCTTTGAATTGGTAATGATCTGAAAATCTGAATGTTTTTAAATCAAGACATGATCTCTTCAGATGTTCTTCAAGAGGCACAGGATTGGCAATACCCGTAAACATAAAAATAGTTTTTGCTTCCTGCATATTGTTTTTTTCTGCGGTTGGGGTCAATGGCTTCCAATTGCCATATTTAATGTAAGAGAAAAAAACATTTTTGATCTTGTATTTTTCCAGGTCTTTAAGTATGATCTTTCTGTCGAGTGGTGAAAAAACACTGGGTGTTTTCGTAACCACAATAGCATCAGCCCTTTGGGCATTAGACCGGTACTCCCGAAGGTTTCCGGTGGGCAACATAAAGTTATCGGTAAAGATCTTATGATAATCGGTGAGTAAAATATTCAACCCGGGTTTAATATACCGGTGCTGAAATACATCATCGAGCAATATAACCTGATTACCCGGAATACTTTTAATGATTTTTTGAATTCCTTCACGCCGGCTATTGCAAACCGCAATATTGGCATCCGGATGCTTAAGGTAAATCTGCAATGGTTCATCTCCAACATCTCTTACCTTTGAAAACGGTTTTGCCAATTGAAACCCTTTGCTTTTCCTTTTATATCCGCGACTGAGTGTGGCCACCCTGTATTTCTTTTTCAACAAACCGATCAAATATTCTATATGCGGGGTTTTCCCGGTACCTCCTGTGCTCAGATTTCCAATGCCAATGAGGGGATGATCAAAGGTTTTCTGCGATAAAATGCCCCAGTCAAAAAGTTTATTCCTCAGGTCTGTGAGCAAACCGTATAAAATGGCAATCGGAAATAATATTATTCGGAGTATTTTCATCCCTCAAATATAGAAAATGGATCATTCAAATTCAACCGTAAAACACTAATTTTCTGAAAAATATTGATTTAACCAGACCATTAAAGGTAACTATATTTTTTTATCTTTTTAATTTGATGTATTTTGCCCATAAATACCCCGTTTATAGATAATCCTTGTTTTGAAGGATGTCTTTATATTTGTCTTAAATTTGCAATAGATTGTATTTTCCAGGGATTCTTTTATTCTTTTTATCTTGCACACAAATGCACACAAGTAGATTTGTCCAACCATCTGGCGTTTTGTATCGTTTTTTCGGGATTTTTACCTTGATGATATCATCCCTGATTTCCTTTTCGCAGTTGCCTGCCAAACTGCCTCAAAACGAAATAATTCAGTCAAAAGATCAAACAAAAAACAACACTGCATCTACAAAGCTACGCGATTTCTCTGATTTTTTTAATTATTACGATCAGGAATTCGATACTTGTAATGAGTTTCTTGACGCCATGGATAAGTGGATATTTATTTACATGGAAACCGCCGACAGAGCGCTGGCAGGAAATACCAGAGCACAGCAATCGATCCGGATTTATGCTACTGAAAATAGCCCTTTTCAATATATGATAGTGAAAGAGACCCAAAGATTCTCAGAGACTTGCACCGTAGAAGTGAATTCTTTTTTCGAAAAATATTCTTTTGATATTCAAAGCAGGCAAAATCTTTTAAAAACCAGATTTGGATTTTAATCTCTCCGGGGGCAAGAATGCTAAAAAAACTGCAGATACGTGTCATATTCATTTCTACAAAAAAAAGATGCCTGTAAATAACCCTTAGGAAATAAAAATGACAAACCTATCAACTTTTAAGAATTGATTACATGAATTTAAATAGATGTTTAGTTTTATTCTTACTCTTTTATTTTTGCCTGAATGCATCTTTATCTGCTATGGTTAAAGATAGCATTCCCCCGGGAGTGATACTGAAAGGCAGGATCATCAATGATCAGAAAAGGATTAATTCTGAATTGTTTGAAAAAGGACTGATTGTAGTCAGCAACACCAGAATAACCCGGATCTATGGCGAGTCAGTTATCAATAAACCCGGAAATTATGTTGTTTATAACCTTCCGGCAGAAAAGGAGGTACTTGTTCACTTACTTTATCGAAATAAAGTATGGGCAACAGAAAAGATAACTACCGATACTGCTGCTATTGCCCATAATCTTTATCTTGAATTTGACAGGCAAAACAACAGCAGAATTTTGGGTAAACAAAATGTAAAATTGGCCGGGAAGAACAATTTCGTTGAAGTACCTGTAATCTCAATCATCAGTCAATATGCAGATGTTTATCTCGAAAAACGCCCTGGCGCTGCATCAGCACTTTTGCAAAAATTGCACTACATGCGAATTGCCGGTGAATGGGAAGTCATCAGTATTTCTGACAACAGAGATAACAACAATAAACAAATCATAACACCTGCAACATTTACTCTCTATAAAGATGGAACGGGACTCGATGTCGACGGAAAAAGTTTTTCCTGGAAATGCAGGTATATACCAGTTAAACTCGTTTCGGCATATGCGTTTAACGCCATTGCGGAATATGCTCTTTCTATTGAGATTGCAAAGGACGAATCATTCGAAGATACGGAAAGGTATACTGCCTTTTTTTCAGGAGACGGCCTCGGGGTAACGCTCAAAAAAGAAAATTCATCCTTCGAAATGAAAATGGTAAAAACAAATCCTTACGGTTCGCTAACAGGAACATTTAAAGACATCAGAGATGATCAGGAATATAACTGGGTAGCCATAGGTGATCAGATTTGGATGGCCGAGAATCTTAATATCGGTGAGATGATCTCCTCCAGAGAAAACCAGACAAATAACCAGATCATAGAAAAATACTGCCTCAAAAACAGGGAATCATCTTGCGACGAATATGGAGGCTTGTATCAATGGAATGAAATGATGCACTACGCTAAACAAGAAAATAACCAGGGAATATGCCCTGCCGGATGGAGCCTGCCTACGGTTGATGACTGGCAGCAGATTGCCGATCATCTGGACGGAAAAAGAATGGCGGGGGGTAAACTTAAAAGCAGAAGAATAGTTCCCGATGTTCACCCCCGGTGGAGTGAACCCAATTTAGTAGATGAGGAAAATACCGGATTTGAGGCACATGCAGCGGGATTACGAACACTTACAGGTAATTTAAACGAAACATATTCTGCAGCTTATTGGTGGACATCTAACCAGGATTCAGATGACAATGCCATTTCAATTTTTGTGATCAACGCCAATACTGTACTCGACCAAAGTGTTTTTAAAAAACAATTTGGTTTGGGGGTGAGATGTATTAAAGACTGACTTTTTCTCAACCTCAGGGAAGGGAAAAGCAAAATGACTAAAAGACCAGTATTTTTTTTAAATTTGAGTTTTTAACATCAATACTAAAAACTATGAAAGGAATTGCAATAGAGATCAAATGGGCATTTATTTTTGTTTTGGTTACACTTGCATGGATGGCATTTGAGCGAGCCATTGGCCTACATGATGCTTACATTGATAAACATGCTATTTATACTAACCTTTACGCCATTCCGGCCATCGCTGTTTATGTGTTTGCATTGCTCGATAAAAGAAAAAACCATTACAACGGAACGATGACTTACAAACAAGGGTTTATCTCAGGCTTGATCATTACAGGTATTGTAACGCTCCTGGTTCCTCTTAATCAATACATAACCTCCTCGGTTGTAGCTCCCGGATATTTTTCCAACGTAATCTCTCATGTTGTGGAGGAAGATAAAATGACTCTTGAAGAGGCACAAAACTACTTTAACCTGCGAAACTACATTATACAGGGGTTGGTTTCTTCGCCGATTATGGGTATTATCACTACTGCCGTTGTGTCTTTTTTCACCAGTTCTAAAAAGAAAAAGTCAGAAGAGTTTACCTCCTGACTTTTGTATCTATACGATTTCTAATTTTCTTTTTAATTCCATGGTTTCCCGCAAACGTTTCACACTTCTTCTGGCTTGATAAAAATCAAGTGTTTGGGCGCCATCAGAAAAAGCCTTGGGAGGGTTTTCATGAATTTCGATCAGCACACCATCGGCACCTGCCATTACGGAGGCTAGTGCTAAGGATTCAACATATGCCCTTATGCCTACCCCGTGAGAGGGATCGCTAAAAACGGGCAAATGACTTTTCTCGTGCAGATAAGGAATAGCGTTCAGATCCATAGTATTGCGATAAGCTTTTTCAAAAGTCCGGATACCCCGCTCACAAAGAATGATCTTTTCATTGCCATTGGAAAAAATATACTCCGCCGAAGCCAAAAACTCATCCAGGGTTGATGACATACCTCTTTTCAGCAATACCGGTTTGTCTGTTTTTCCTAATTCGTCCAACAAATTAAAATTTTGCGAATTACGCGTACCAACCTGAAATACATCTACGTAATCGTGCATAGGTTCAATCTGAGATACCTGCATGACTTCACTCACCACCTTTATGCCTGCTTCCCGGCAGTGTTTTGAGAAAAATTTCAACCCTTCAATACCTAAACCCCGAAAAGAATAGGGCGAACTTCGTGGTTTAAAGATACCACCCCGCATAAATTTCACGTTGTTCTCTTTCAAAAAACCAATGGTTTTGATCACTTGTTCTTCATCTTCTATAG